>JAQNCU010000078.1 GCA_029077775.1 Acidocella sp.
TTTGCTGGGCGAGCAGGCGGCGCTGTAGACGGTTGGCGAGCTTGGCGACAACCGCATGCAGATGCTGTAATTGCTGATCGAGCTGTTGACGCAGACGGCTCAGCTCCTCGGGGTCGCACAGAGCATCCGCGTCAACCTCCTCGTCATTGGCGCGTGAAAACGCACGGTAAGACGTGGTCTGATCGCCGCCCGCCGGGGCACGGCGTTGCTGCGGACCCGCCGGGGCATCATCAGCCTCAGCCGAGACATCATCTGACTCGCTATCCTCCTCGGTATCCTGGTCGGCGGCCTCACCCTCGGCCATGTCTGGCTGGGCGGCGAGCATCGCGCTTTCCTCTGAACTGGTATCGCCATCGCCCTCATCGGCGCTGTCCTGCTGGGCCGAGTCATCGCCCGCCTCATCACCGTCATCGCCCTCGGAATCCTCGGCGCTGTCGGTTTCAGCCTCGGCAAGGTCCAGGGCCGCGAGCAATTTGCGGGCGGCACGGGTATAACCACCCTGGTCGCCGCGGGCTGAGGCCAGCTCGTTCAACGCGGCCTCGGCATCATCGCCCAGCGTGTCGCGCCACAGATTCAAGATCGACCGGGCGGATTCCGGCACCGAGTCCGGATTCATGCGGTCACGCGCAAGCAAAGCCAAAGCAGTCACGAGCAGCAACTGGTCCCGGCTCGTCATACGGTCGAGCCCGTCGGTCTCGCAGACCTCGTTCAGCTTGCCGCGCAAATTGGCGGAGACACCTGACATATGGGTGGCACCGACAATCTCTACCCTGGCCTGTTCCAGCGCGTCATAAGCCTCCCGCGCCTCGCGCGAGGCGGGGGCGCGCGCGGTGTGGATCGCATCATCATGGTGGCGCAACCGCAGGGCGATGGCGTCGGCCTCACCACGCAGCTTCGCCATTTCGGGCCCACCGAGCGCACGAGAGGGTGAGGGTAGCCGAGCGCGCTTGCCCGCAACACCTGAGGGCCCGGGCTGATAAGCAACTTGAACATCCGAAACCTGGGCGATGGCACGCAGCGCACCGGCGGTCGCGCGTTTGAAATCCTCGGCCTTGCCCTGATCATCCCTGGTGGACATCGCGGCGTTCCTATTTGCGCAGCAGGCCCGTCGCCAGGTCCTCGTTGAAGCAACGTTGGTAATATTCGGCCACGGTGCTGCGCTCGGCCTCGTCACATTTGTTCAAAAACGTCAGGCGAAAGGCAAAGCCGACATCGCTAAAAATACGGGTATTCTCGGCCCAGGTGATCACCGTGCGCGGCGACATCACGGTGGAGATATCCCCCGCAATAAACCCGGCCCGCGTCAGGTCAGCCAGCGCGACCATGCTTTCGGTGCGTTTTTTCAACTTTATATCGGCCATATCGAGCCCAAGCTTGGCCATCACGATCGCAACCTCGGCGGCATGCGGCAGATAATTCAGCGTGGCCACAATATTCCAGCGATCCATCTGGCCCTGGTTGATCTGCTGCGTGCCATGATAAAGCCCGGTGGTGTCGCCCAACCCGACCGTATTAGCGGTGGCGAATAGCCGGAACGCCGGGTGCGGGCGGATCACGCGGTTCTGGTCCAGCAAGGTCAGCCTGCCCTCCACCTCCAGCACGCGCTGGATCACGAACATCACATCCGGGCGGCCCGCATCATATTCATCGAACACCAGCGCGCACGGGTGTTGCAATGCCCAGGGCAGAATGCCCTCGCGGAATTCGGTGACCTGCTTGCCATCCTTCAGCACAATCGCGTCCTTACCGATCAAATCGATACGGCTGATATGGCTGTCGAGGTTGATGCGGATACACGGCCAGTTCAGCCGTGCTGCGACCTGCTCGATATGGGTCGATTTGCCAGTGCCATGATAGCCCTGGATCATCACCCGGCGGTTGAAGGCAAAGCCCGCGAGGATGGCCAGCGTCGTGTCACGGTCGAACTGATACGCGGTGTCGATCTCAGGCACGTGTTCGGTACGGACTGAGAATGCTGGCACATCCAATTCGGTCTCAATCCCGAACACTGCCCGCGCGGAAAGCGTTATGTCCGGCAAATTAACCGCTGAGGTCGGGGTGTTGCGGGCTTCGGCGATCGCGGCGACATTATTCATCGGTGGTTCAATCCTGATTTAGTGTATCACGCCTGGCCCGAAATAAGCGGGCTTCAGCTTCGGCCAGAATGCGTCTGGGTGACAGGCCCGGTCGCTGATAGTTTGCCACGAAGTGCCGCATAGGCAAGGTTGATTGTCTTTAATGTCTCCTCGGACCGCTTATCGCCGTTATTGGCATCCGGATGGTGGCGCTTGGCCAGGGCCTTATAGCGCGCTTTCACCTCGGGCAGCGTGACGGGCCATGGCAGGCCGAGCACGCTCAATGCGTCGCGCAATTCGGGCGGGGCGGTCGGGCGCAAGGCGGCTGCCTTGGGGCGCGGACCAAAAGCAAACGCGTGCAATTGCGCCTCCAGCGCCTCATCCATGCGGGCGGCATGCCCCAACCGCCCGAGCGGCCAGCTGGGGCGCTGCCAGGACGTGTCGGCACGCAATTGCGCCTCGATTTCCGCTTCGGACATGCCCCGGTAATAATCCCAGGCGGCGTTGAAAGCGCGGATATGGTCAAGGCAGAACCATTGAAACTCCCGGGCGCCATTACGGTTTTTCGGCGCCCGATAGGCCCCCGTGGCAGCACAGCCCGGGGCCTCACAAGCCTGGCCGGGGGCTTGCGGGTCGGGGTCATAGGCGCGCGGCTTGCGGGAGGCTGACGACATGATGCTAATGTGCGCGCTCAGGATAAATTGGCAACCGGAGCAGCAGACGATGAGCAGAGATGAACGAATACGCGCCTGCCTGACAGCCTCGTTCGCGCCCGTGATGCTTGAGATCATCGATGACTCCGCCAAACATGCGGGCCATGCGGCACGCAACGGCGTGGCGGGCGGGGAGACCCATTACCGCGTGACCATGGTCGCCGCCGGCATGGCCGGGCTCTCCCGCCTGGCGCGCCAGCGTGCCGTGAACGAGGCGCTGGCCACAGAATTCGCCACCGGTCTGCACGCGCTTTCTCTCAAACTGGCAGCACCTGAGGAGGTTTAGGCGAACCTCGCAAAGCCATTACTGACAACCACAACATCGCGCGCCGCCACCCGGGCGCGGAACGCGCCATTGGCCCAAATTTCAGTGGTGATGCTCTCGCCGGGGAAAACCGGGCTGGAAAACCGGCACCCAATATCCGCCAGCGCGCCCGGCTGATACTGCCCAAGACCACGCAGCAGCGCATGGGTAACCACGCCAAAGGTGCATAGCCCGTGCAAAATGGGGCGCGGGAATCCGGCGCGCGCGGCAAATTCCGGGTCGGCGTGGAGCGGGTTCTCATCACCGTTCAGCCGGTAATAAAGTGCCTGCTCCGGCCGGGTTGGCAGCTCGATCACGACATCAGGCGGCCCCAGAGGCACGGGGCTCACCGATACCGCCGAAATTTCAGGCAACACGGGGCCGATATCGCCGCTGAAACCACCATCCCCGCGCAAAAAAATCGTCGATGTCACGGTGGCAAGCAAAATCCCGTTCGAGGTATCCGTGATCAGGCGTTCAAGCACCAGCAATGCACCTCGGCCCGGGCCTTTATCGACCAGTTGCGTGATACGCGCCGTACCGGTCAGCGTCGCCCGCACGGGCAGTTCAGCGTGCAAGGCGACATGCTCCTCGCCATGCACGATCTTCACCGCGTCGATGCCGAATTCTGGCCGGGTCAGCAGATCGAGGTCATAGCACATGACCACCGGCATACTGGGCAGCACGCGCAGGGCGCGATGAAAATCCACATAATCCAGCTGCGCCTGGTCAACCGGGTCCGCGCCCAGACCACAGGAAAGAGCATAAAACACTGTATCATAGGGCGTCAGATGCTGCGTGACGGAGGGAATTTCATAGGCGAGCAGCGCGTGGTGGTCGAGCATTCAGGCCCCTTGGCTCAAAATATCGCGTCCCGGAAAACCGGCTGAAAAAATTACATCCCGCCGTATTGCGAGGGCGATGCGGTTGGGTTTGCGTTACCCCGCATCAGGATTGCGCGTCAGGCGACAACACAAGGCACCCTGTGGGGCCACCCGCGAGCCGGTTGCACGCATCCACGGCGTCATCATGCGGCAGACCCGTCACCCGCGCGCGATACCGTGTATGGCCTTGCACGTAAACCGAGGAGACCAAAGCCCGGCCCTTGACCAACTGGCGCACGGCGGAAAGCTCGGCAATGCCCAAGGCCGCACGCGCGTTTGATGAGCTGGCATACGCACCAACCTGGATCGCCCACCCAGCTTGTGCGGGGCCTATGTCATAATGCTGCGTCTGCATCGGCACGGTATCGGCCATAGCCGGTTGGATAAGCGAGAAAGAGGGATGCGCGTCTGGCGCGGCGCGCGGCTGACGCGGTGGCGCCGGTGGCGCATACGGGACAACCGGACGGACCGGGGTCTCGAAGATCGGGGCTGCGCGATAGACAGCGGACGCCGTTTCAACGGGCGCGGGCGGCGTGGCAGGCTGCGGGGTTATGGCAGGCGGCTCCGGGGCAAAGATCGCTGAAGCCGCAGACGGGACAGGCGTGATCGCTGCGACCTGCACCGGGGCGAGCGGATTGCCGGTCGGCGCGTCCGGGGCGGTGGCCTCCGGCGTGAAACCAGGTGGCACCAGCCCCGGCGCCTCGTTTTCGGGCAGCGTGTTCAGGGCCAGTTGGTCGGCGCTGGAGCGGTTGACCGGGTAATAACCCTGGATATGCGGGGCAATCTCGGCGACATAATTAACGGTCTCGTTAGGCAACGGGGTGTGGTAATTCATGTAGGAATCAAGCCGCCCCGGACCCGCGTCATACGCCGCGAGAAACCCCGGCGAGCCATAAACCTCATACATCTCGTGGATATACGCGGTGCCCGCCATGATGTTGTTATAGGGGTTGAACGGGTCTGCTTTGATACCGTATTGCGCTGCCATTTCCTGGTATGTCGCGGGCTCCAGCTGCATCAACCCCATGGCCCCGGCCGATGAGACGGTAAGCTGCCCATCCATATATTCATGGCCGCCAGATTCCGCATTCATCACACCGCGGATCCAGGCTTGGGGCACGTCGAATTTCTGCGAAGCGATCTTGATATACGGGCCCCACGGGTCATTGGGCGGCCCGGGCGGCGCATAACTCCCCTGGGCATGGTCAACATAATAGGCGGTGGAATACCCGGCAGTGGCAGGGCCGCCACGCCCGCCCGCGCAAGCGGATAACAGACCCAGCCCGGCCCAACCCCAAAAGCGCCACGCCAGGCGGGTGGCATTTGCCGGTATCGCGGTTGCGACCCGAAAACGGGACGTCTCGGTCACGGCAAAAGTCTCCATCACATCGTGCCCCGCTTTAACACCATCAACTTATAGTATCAGGCTGCATAATGGCATAAACAAGGCGCTGTAACCCATTAGACGACAACATAACCCGAGGCAACAAAAACTTGGGTGCCGTCGCTATCCCACGAGTCGGCGCGATGATACACAGATGCATGAATTTCGTACGACGATGCCATTGGCAGGCGGCCCTGGTCGGTCTCGGCGGGGTGCCGTTGGTGTTGATGCTGAGCGGCTGTGCCGGGCACACATTGCCCCTGCCCACGGCACAAAGCTCCGGATTGACCGGGCCGATGGTAACAGCACGGGTCAGCGCCGTGCGGATGGTCAGCCTCGCACCGGGGAATGACGGGCTTGACGCTGTGCTGGCAGCACTGGGCCAGCCACCGCCCGCCGCCCCGGTCACCGGCCAGGACGTGGTCATGCGGCGGGCCGATGGCAGCGCCGTGTCGCTCATGCAGCCCGCACAACCGGTGATCTCCACCGGCCAGAACGTCACGATCATCCAGGCCGCCACAACTGTTTTGCATGTGGAATGAGCGTGTTACATAACCTTCTGACCAGGGCCGCGCGTTGATCCCCAGCACTCATTGGGCTATCGCCTGATTATGAACATCATCACGCCAGAGACAGGTCAGGCTGGCAGCCATATCGAGGCTGAGATGTCCCAGGTTGGCCGCCCACCGGGGCGGCCTGTCACAATTACGGCAACCCCCGGTTGGCACGGCAAAATTAAAATGGCCCGGGCTGACATCGCCTTGGCTTTGCGGCTCTGGCCTCTGGTCTGGACGCTTAGCCTTCTTGACATCAGGCTCCGCTATCGCGGCTCGCTCCTGGGGCCATTTTGGCTCACGCTCTCCACCGCCGTCATGGTCGGGTCCATCGGGTTTCTTTATTCCCACCTATTCCACCAAAACGTCGCGGCGTATCTGCCGTTTTTATCCATCTCCCTGGTATTATGGGCCTTCATCAGCACGGTCACAGCCGAGGGATGTATGTGTTATACCGCCTCCGAGGGCATGATCCGGGCCATGCGGATGCCGCTCTCGCTCCATGCCATAAGGGTGGTGCTGCGCAACATCCTCGTCTTGGCGCATAATATCGTGGTGATCGTCGTGGTGTTCGTCATCTTCCGGGTGGTCCCAAGTGCCGCGGTCATCAGCCTGCCACCCGCTCTGGCGCTCTGGGCCGTTGACGCTTTCGCAGTATCACTGATGCTGGGGATCTTCGGAGCTCGTTTCCGCGACATCCCGCCGATCATCGGCAGCATTATGCAGATCGCCTTCTATCTCACACCCGTGATGTGGAACCCGGTGATGCTGATGCATCGCGGGGTCAGCGCCGTGCTTGTGAAATGGAACCCGTTTTACGCGCTGCTGGAGATTGTGCGCGGCCCCCTGCTCGGCGGGCCACTGGAGCCCCAGGTCTGGGCGTTGGCGCTCGGCTATTCGGCCGTGCTGATCGCCATATCAGGTGTTGTGTTCTTGCGCGCGCGGGCGCGCATTGCGTATTGGGTCTGACCGGTGGCGAACCTCCTGATCGAAAATCTCTCGGTATCCTTCCCGCTCTATCACGGGGAAAGCCGGTCCTTGAAAAAAACCGTGTTCGCCGCCGCCTCCGGCCGGTTGGGTGAAGACCGCAAGCGGCGACTGGTGGTGGAGGCGCTGCGGGATATCTCGTTCTCGCTGACCAGCGGCGACAGGCTCGGCTTTATCGGCTCGAATGGCGCCGGCAAAACCACTTTGCTGCGCAGCATGGCGGGGATTTACGAGCCCGTGGCGGGCCGCATCATCATCGACGGGGCGGTGACCGCATTGCTCGACCCCGGCCAGGGCATGAATTTTGAGCTGACCGGGCGGGAAAATATCCGGCTGCGCGGCCTGTTCAACGGCTTCAACGACAGGCAGATCGCGCAACTCCAGGAGGATGTCGCATTCTTCGCGGAGCTTGGCCAGTTCCTCGAACTGCCCGTGCGCACCTATAGCTCGGGCATGATCGTGCGTCTGGGATTCGCGCTCGCAACCTCGATCAAGCCGCAAATTCTGCTCATGGATGAATGGATCCTGGCGGGCGACGCCTCGTTTCTCGATAAGGCTCGCCACAGGCTGGAAACCATGGTGCGCGGGGCGGAAATCCTCGTGCTATCCTCGCATAACAGCGACATCATCATGCAATGGTGTAACCGCGTGATCTGGATGGATGGCGGTAAGGTCCGCGCCGATGGTCCGCCCGAGGAGGTGCTCGCGGCCTATCTTTCGCCCGAGCAATTCGCCCAGGTAAAGGCACAGATGCGCGTTGAGGTCACGGCCCCGGTTTAATCCGGTGCCCCGACGGCTTAGATAGCTGTAATATTTAAAGCTGCTATCTGGAGACTCATGATGACTGACAAGCCCAATCTTGAAAAACGCCAGCTCGGCAGCGGCCCTGATGGTTCGCCCTTAGCGGTTTCGGCAATCGGGCTCGGCTGCATGGGCATGTCTGAGTTTTATGCCGGGCGCGATGATGACGAGTCTATCCGCACCATCCACCGGGCGATCGAGCGCGGCGTGGATTTTTTCGACACCGCAGATATGTACGGGGTGGGTGCCAATGAAACCTTGCTCGGCCAAGCCATCGCGGGTAAGCGCGACGGCCTGGTCATCGCCACAAAATTCGGCAATATGCGCGGCGCGGACGGCGCGTTTCTCGGCATTAGCGGCAAACCCGATTACGTGCGCGCCTGCGCCGAGGCATCGCTGCGCCGTCTGAACATCGACGTGATCGACCTTTATTATCAGCACCGGGTCGACCCGAACGTACCGATCGACGACACGGTGGGCGCCATGGCTGATCTGGTGAAAGCGGGTAAGGTTAAGCATCTCGGCCTGTCCGAGGCGAGTGCCAGCACCATAAAGCGCGCCCATGCGGTGCATAAAATCACCGCTTTGCAGACCGAATATTCGCTCTGGACCCGCGATATCGAGACCGAAATCCTGCCCGTTCTGCGTGAACTTGGCATCGGTCTGGTGCCTTACAGCCCACTCGGGCGCGGTTTCCTCACCGGTGCCTTCAACAGCAGCGCTGATTTGCCGGATGGCGATTTCCGCAAGGCCGGGCCGCGTTTCTCGGCCGATAATTTCGCGCATAACCGGGCGCTGGTGGCCACCATCGAGGACATGGCGACGGCGAAATCCTGCACCGCGGCACAGCTGGCACTGTCCTGGGTGTTGGCCCAAGGCGCGGATATCGTGCCCATTCCAGGGACCAAACGGCAGCATTATCTCGACCAGAATCTCGGCGCGCTGGAGGTTGTGCTCAACCCGGCGGAGCTAGACCGCCTGGGTGCGGTGTTCCATCCACAGGCCGCTTTGGGTACGCGTTACCCAGCCCCGGCCATGGCCGCGCTTAACCGGTGACATCGCGCTGGCCGTCATGAGGCTGGACGTCGCGCGGCTTGACGCCACGGGCAAACGGCGCGGCAGTATCGTGCTGCTGCATGGCGCATGGTGCTGGAACTGGTATTGGAAGCCATTTTTCATGCCGTATCTCGCGGCCCAGGGGTACGAGGTGGTGGCCTTCAGCCTGCGCGGGCATGGTGCCAGCGAGGGCGCGGCACTGATCAACAGCTTCTCGATCGGCGATTACGTGCGCGATCTGCGGGCTGTGGTGGCCGGGCTCGATGACCCGCTGATCGTCGGGCATTCCATGGGCGGGTTCATCACCCAGGCCTATCTGACACGCTACCCAGCGCGCGGGGCGGTGTTGCTGGCGGCGGCGGCGCCACGCCCGGTTTTCACGCAATTATTCAAAATCATGCTGACCCAGCCCTTCAACGTGATCCGCGCCGGGATGAACCGGACGGTGCCATCGGGCACCAGCGATCTCGACAGGTTGCGTATGCAGATGTTTTCACGCGGGCGCGATGACATCTCGATGGATGAATATCTGGGGAACATCCAGGCCGAAAGCTACCGGGCCATCGCCTCGATGCTCACCCGTGGCATCAGGCGGCCCGCCGCCATAGCAACCAAGCTTCTGGTGATCGGTGCCGGACGAGACAGGCTGGTGCCACCGGAGGCCGTGGCGTTGACCGCCAAGGTGTACAAAACCACCCCGGTGATGTTCGACGAGATGTCGCACATGTTGATGCTGGAGCCACGCTGGCGCGATGTCGCGGACGAGATCATTCGCTTCGCGCAGACATTACCGGGTTGAGACGCCAGGAACCACTTCCCCCCGCCTCATCCCAGCCTATAATCAGGCATGTACACACCCCCGGCCTTTAAAATCCATGGTGACGACGAACTGCACGCCATCATCGCGGCGGCGTCTCTGCCGATCCTCATATCACCATCGGCGGGCGGCCTGCTGGTGACCCATATGCCGCTGAAAATGCTGGGCGCAAACCGGCTGGTGGGCCATGTGGCCCGCGCCAATATCCATTGGCGCGATTTCGACCCGGCGGCGGACTCACTCGCCATCTTCACCGCCGCCGACGGTTACATCAGCCCCTCCTGGTACGCCAGCAAAGCCGAACACGGCCGCGTGGTGCCCACCTGGAATTACCAGGCGGTGCATATCACCGGGCGGTTGGAGATTATCACCGAACCCGGCCCGCTTTTGGAGATCGTATCCCGCCTGACACAACATTACGAATCCGGGCGCACCCACCCCTGGGCCGTGAGCGATGCACCGAATGATTATATCGCCGCCCAACTCAAAGGGATCGTCGGGGTCGTGCTGCATGTCACGCACATCGAGGGTAAAGCCAAACTGAGCCAGAACCGCAACAAAGCCGACCGCGACAGCGCAGAGGCTGGCGTGGCAACAGAAAACGAAACCCTCGCCGCCGCCATGCGCGCGGCCAACGGAACGATAAAGGATTAATACCAGCTGGCCTAAAGACTGACTCTTGGCGGGCAGCAAGCGCTTCTTTTT
>JAQNCU010000479.1 GCA_029077775.1 Acidocella sp.
AATGGCAAGCCATGCCGCGCTGCGCGGCGCGCTCTATGCCGCGCCGGACAATTCACTCAGCGCCGGGTTTCAACAAAAGTTCCAGTCGATCTACGGTGCTATGCCGCTATCGAGCGTTGATAATATCGGGTTCGATGCCGGAGCCATTGCCGTTCTGGCCGCACGCGAAGGGGGTTTCACCACGCAAATCCTGGCCAATCCAACCGGGTTTTCGGGTACCGACGGTGTCTTCCGGCTTGATGACAACGGCCACGTTCAGCGGGGACTGGCCGTGTTTAAAGTCGAGCCGGGCGGCCCGCAAATTGTCTCGCCGGCGCCAACCCAACTGCCGGCGCCCCAACAAATACAAACGCCGCCAACGAGCTAGACCTTAACCAGCCAGCATCCCCACCTGTAACATTTCAAGTCGCACCAATGAACCGTCCTATCGCGACGATCGCTGCATGGATTGGGTTTCCACCCATCATCGGGTTGTTCGTCTTGGTCGCGACACACGCGCTCACGCTGTGGGCGGCGGGCCTGTGCGTGTTGCTCTGTCTGTCCTGGGCAACCGCGGTCGGCGCGATATTGGCGCGCGACTTGCGTCGGTTTACCGCCAGTCTGGCCAGCGCCAGTCTTGCCCGCTCTAGTCTGGCCAGCGCCAGTCTCACCAACGCCAGTCTTGCCGCAGGGGCGGCAGGTAATCCTGGTCTGACCACACCGGGCCTCACGGAGGTGGCGCGAACGACCATTCAAACCATCGAAACCGAGCGTCGCAGCCGGCTCACCGCCGCAGGCACCAGCCAAGCGCTTCTCGATCGTCTCCCGGATGCGTTGTTTCAATTCGAAGGGCCACCGGGCATCCGCCGGGTCGTTTGGCGCAATCCATCGGCGATCAACGCCTACGGCACCGAAGAAGCGGCTCTGCTGCGTCATCCGGCGCTGCGTACTGCCCTACAGGAAGCCGAAGCGACGGACGAGCCCATCCGCACCACCGTCAGCCTTGCTGCACCCATCCCGCGCGAGCTGGACGCAACGGTGATTCGGACCCACGCGACCGATCAATCGGCAACACTATACCTGCTGCTCACCGATCGAACCCGTGAACGCACGCTTGAGCGCATGCGCGCCGATTTTGTCGCAAACGCCAGTCATGAGCTCCGCACCCCCTTGACCAGCTTGATCGGGTTCATTGAAACCTTGCAGGGCCCTGCGTTGGGCGATAGCGAGGCGCTGCCCCGGTTCCTGAAAATCATGGGTGAACAGGCCGACCGCATGCAACGGATCATCGCGGATCTGTTGAGCCTGTCACGCATCGAAATGACTGAACACCAACCACCCGCGGATCAGGTTGATCTGATACCTCTGCTCCGACAAGTGGCGGCCTTCATGGAACCAATCCTGCGCGACGGTCACGCCAGCCTCACGCTCGACCTCGACGCAGATCTGCCCAGCGTACGCGGCGATGCCGGGCAACTGACGCAGGTTTTCGGCAACCTGATCGATAACGCGGTGAAATACAGTGTCCTCAAACACCATAAAGGCGGCGGTATCGTAACGGTCACGGCGAAAGCGACCCCGATACCCAACTATCTGACGCAAGGTGTTCTGATAACCGTGACGGACGATGGCCCAGGCATCGCACGCGAACACCTGCCCCGGCTGACCGAACGTTTCTACCGTGCCGATAAAGGGCGCTCGCGCGCTGTGGGCGGCACCGGCCTCGGGCTTGCAATCGTCAAGCATGTTGTGTCACGCCATCGCGGCCGACTGGTCATCGAAAGTACCGAAGGCGAAGGAACCTCCTGCCATATTTGGTTGCCACTGGCAGACACCCGCCGTTAAACGGCGACCGCGCACCACGCTGACAGGCCCATATGGTCGACAGGACAGTTGATGGAACATTTATGCACAGCCCGTTGAAATTCGCCGTCGGCAGCCTGGTTGTTGGCCTTACGGTCCTGTCCGTCAAAGCCGCTGCTTGGCAGGTCAGCGGTTCCGCCGCCCTTTATTCCGACGCTCTGGAATCTCTCGTCAATGTTTTTGCCGCGGTCATGGTGATTTTCGCGCTCCGCACCGCGGCAAAG
>JAQNCU010000480.1 GCA_029077775.1 Acidocella sp.
TTATGATATAAAACTTTATTTTTGTCCAGATGATGGCGTTTCGCCGTCTGGCGTGGTCAGCGCGTGCAGGAGCAGGAGCAGCATGTCGCGGCCAACCGGGCCGAGGCGGGTGGCCAGACGGTCTTCATGCGGCAAAATTTTGGCGCGCAGATCCTCAAGCTGGGTGGCGCCCAGGGGGGTTAAATGCAGGGATTGGGCGCGGCCATCGGTTTCATCATCGACCCGGCGCAGCCAGCCAAGGGTGGCGAGGTCGGTGAGCAAGGGCACGAGATTGGCCCGGCTTATGCCGAGCGCGGTGGCAACATCGGAGGGCCGAAGGCCGGGGTTGCGGTTGACGACTTCAAGGATGGAGAATTGCGGCGGGCGGATGCCGGGGCTGCCGGCGGCGACGGCGTGGTGAAAATCCTGATAGACCAGAAGCTGGGCCTGGCGGAGCATGTAGCCCATGAGATGGGGGAGCACGCCCATGTCGATCTGCGCGGTACTTTCAGTGACGCCGGGCGGGGTGATCGATTTGCGTCTTGACGGTCTGGCCTCGTCCACCTATCGCATTCCTCTGTGTCATAACTAATTTAGGGCTGTGCCCAATTTAAGATCTGGGCGCGGCACGCAACAAAGACCGTAAACTTGTGAGGATGCCAGAAAACCATGTCAACACGCAAAACGCGGATCGGCATTATCGGGGCGGGGCCTGCGGGGTTGATGCTCTCACACCTGCTGCATTTGTCGGGCATCGATAACGTGGTGCTGGAGGCCCGGCCCCGTGAATATGTCGAGAACCGCATAAGGGCCGGGATTTTGGAGTATGAGGTGGCGCAGTTATTGCGCGAGACCGGGCTGGGCGCGCGGATGGATGCCGAGGGGGCGCGCCATGACGGCACGAACTTCCTGGTGGATGGGGTGCTGCACCATATCGATTTCCAGGCGCTGGTGGGCAAGCATGTGATGCTGTGGAGCCAGCATGAGGTGGTGCGCGATTTGATCGCGGCGCGGCTGGCGGCGGGCGGGGAGATTGTGTTCGAGGCGGGCGACGTGGCGGTGCATGATTATGAGGCGGGATCGCCGTTGATCACGTATACCAAAGACGGCGTGGAATGCCGGTTGCATTGCGAGATTATCGCCGGGTGCGACGGGTTCCATGGGATTTGCCGCCAGGCCTTCCCCTCCGGGATGATTGTGGAATATGACCGGGTGTATCCGTTTGGCTGGCTCGGGATTTTGGCCGAGGCGGCGCCGTCAGCCGATGAGTTGATCTATGCCAACCATAAAGACGGGTTCGCGCTGCTCTCGATGCGCTCGCCCAGTATCTCAAGGTTGTATCTGCAATGCGCGCCCGATGAGGCGCTGGCGGCGTGGCCGGATGAGAGGGTGTGGGAGGAGCTGGCGCGGCGTTTGGGGCATGAGGGGTTCAGCCTGAACACCGGCAGGATTTTCCAGAAGAGTGTGACGGCGATGCGGTCATATGTGGCGGAGCCGATGCAATTGGGGCGGTTGTTTCTGGCGGGTGACGCCGCGCATATCGTGCCGCCGACCGGGGCCAAGGGGTTGAACTCAGCGATTGCGGATGTGGTGAGCCTGCATCGCGCGATCGACGCCTATATGCGCCACCAGGATGACCGGGGGCTGAACGAGTACACGCAGCGTTGTTTGAAGCGGATTTGGCAGATTGAGCGATTCTCGTGGTGGATGACCTCGATGATGCATAAATTCGATCATCATGCGCCGTTCGATGCGCGGATGCAGACGGCGGAGTTGAATTATATCCTGACATCGCCGGCCGGGCAGATGACGCTGGCTGAGAATTATGTTGGGTTGCCGCTGCACGAATACCATCGGTCATAGAGCATTACCGTTGGTATTCGTGTCTTTTTTCGCGCGCGGCCGCCCCACCAGCCCCGCGCGCGATACCAAGGGTCGTAGACGATGAAGCATCATATACGACCATTGACGTTACACGCCTTTGATTGGGGGGATGCCGGATGTTCGTGAAGGCCAACGGGATCGATGTTCATGTGATGCAGGATGGGCCGCCGGGGGCCGCACCCTTGGTGTTGTTGCACTCGC
>JAQNCU010000079.1 GCA_029077775.1 Acidocella sp.
TGGCCCGCCCCCGGAGACCTGTTGTGACCAGACCTCAGGCGGAGCGCGCGCCGATCGGCAACACAATACGGCCATGCACTTCGTTGATGACCTCAGCGGCGCCGAGGTAGAACGCCAGGATCGCGGTGATCAAACCACCATACCCGCCCAAAGTGGTGAGCATCGGCATCCCCAGAAGCGGGGCCAGGCCGAGCAGCATGAAGGTCGGCCAGAGAGCCAGGAAAATAAGGAACAAGGTGCGGTTGAGCGCGAAGGTGCCCACCCACATGGCAAGCGTGAACAAGCCCCAGATGACCAGATACCAGCCAATTGCCGCGGCGGGCACACCGGCGCCGAAAAATTTCGCGAACAGCGCAAAGCTCCACCAGAACGCGCCATAGCCGCAAAACGCGACGAACCCGAACGTATTGCCCTTTGCCATCTCCATCAGCCCGGCGGCAAATTGCGCGGTACCGCCAAAGGCAAAGGCCATGGCCAGCACCAGCGGCACCGAGGTGCCCGCCAGCATGCCAGCATTTACCATGCTGAGCAGCCATGTCGTTAAAGCGAAGCCAAAAAGCCCGAGCGGGGCTGGGTTTGCGAGTTTCATGTCGTTTCTCCGGATATTAAGGCCTTTTCGGCCGATTGTTTTACAAAGATCATGTTTTCAGGATCGGCGGTCTCATCAGTCTCCCAGAAACAGAAAGAAAACTCTGTTTCTAAACTGCATTATATCTCATGTTTTCGCGCGCCGGTAAATGAGCCTGAACGGGCTCAGACCACCGCCGGGCTCTGCGCGCCATCCATGCTGATCGTCACCGCCGTGATATAGGATGCATGGTCCGAGACCAAAAACAGCATTGCCGACGCGATCTCTGTGGGTTTTGCCATCCGGCCCATGGGGATGCGGGCGATGCTCTCGGCCCGCGCGACCTCGATACTGATCCCCGCCGCCCGCGCGGTCGCCCCCAGACCCTCCGCCACCCGCCCAGTCTCGGTCAACCCGGGGTTCAACCCCACCACGCGGACGCCCTGCCCAGCATAGGCCGCACCGAGCCCGGCGGTCGCCAGCATCAGCGCCGCATTCGCCGCCCCGCCCGCGATATGCACAGGCGAGGCGATTTTTCCGCCATTGCCGATAATGTTCACAATAACGCCAGAGCCGCGCGCCGCCATCGCCTTCACCACCGGGTCGATCACGTTAATGGTGGTGAAATATTTCGCATCCATGGCCGCCCGCCATGCGGCGGGGGAAAGCTCCGGCGCGGGGGTCCGCTTCGCCGCCCCGGCACTGTTCACCAGAATGTCCACAGGCCCGAGCGCGTGGCTGACGGCGGAGACCATGTTCGCCGCCGCCATCGGGTCAGATAAATCCGCCGCGAACCCAACCGCACCCGGCAACCCGGCGAGCGCCGCATCGATATGCGCCTGGTCACGCGCGCATATCGCCACCTTCACCCCTTCCGCGCGCAACGCCGTGGCACAGGCCAACCCGATTCCCTTGGACCCACCGCATACCAGCGCCACTTTGCCACGTAAGTTAAGGTCCATCAGTGTCAGCGCCGCTCGGCACCGGTCTCCAGCAAAATCTGCGACAATGCCGCGACCAGCCCATCCATCATCGCCTCGGTATGTTTCGGGCCTGGGGTAAAGCGCAGTCTTTCGGTCCCCTTCGGCACGGTTGGATAATTGATCGGCGTGGCATACATCCCGAATTCACGGATCAACCGCATGGAAACCGCCGTCGCCCGTGCCGCATCGCCGATCATCAGCGGCACGATATGGCTCGTGCTGTCCATCACAGGCAAACCGGCGGCATGGAATTTCGCCTTCAGCCGGGCCGCACGCTCAAACAATAAGGCCCGCCTGGCGCTGTCGGCCTTTAAAATACGCACCGAAGCGAGCGCCGCCGCCACAGTCGGCGGCGGTAATGCGGTGGTGAAAATAAACCCGGCAGCAACCGAGCGGATATAATCCAGTACCTTGAAATCCCCGGTCACATACCCGCCATGGCAGCCATAGGCTTTGGCCAGCGTGCCCTCGATGATCGTGATCCGCCCGGCCACGCCATCACGCTCAGAGACCCCGCCGCCATGCGCGCCATACATCCCCACCGCGTGAACCTCATCGAGATAGGTGAGCGCGTTGTATTTATCGGCGAGATCACAGATTTCCCTCAACGGCGCGATATCCCCATCCATGGAATAGACACTCTCAAACGCGATCAGTTTCGGCGCATCAGAGGGGGCGGCGGCCAGAAGCCGCTCCAGATCGCTAATGTCGTTATGCTTGAACACATGCACGGTGGCGCGTTTTCCATCTTTTATGCCCACCACCATCGAATTATGGTTTTGCGCGTCTGAGAACACGTGCCAATCGGGCAGCGAATTCAAAATCGCGCTCAAGGTCGCCTGGTTCGACACATAGCCGGATGTGAACAGCAGGGCCGCATCCTTGCCATGAAGATCGGCCAGTTCTTCCTCCAGCGCCACGTGCAGCGGCGATGAGCCCGCGATGTTGCGCGTGCCCCCCGCACCCGCACCCATCCGCCGCGCCGCGTTCACCGAAGCGTCGATCACTTCCGGGTCTGTGCCCATGGCGAGATAATCATTCGACGACCAGACCAGAATATCCCGGGTCTTGCCCTCCATCGTGACAGAATAATACGGAAACCGGTCGCTCAGCTTCTCCAGCGCGACAAACCGCCGATACCGCCCCTGGGCGGTAATCTCGGCCAGCGCCTCATCGCATTTGGTCAGAAACTTATGCGTGACTTTAGGTGGCTCGTTATATGTATCCATGATCGCCTGGAATTAGGAACGATGGAGCAAAGCGCCAGAGCCCACACGGTGTCAATCATCCGTGCGACCGACGCATACCCCCTATCGCGATCTTGATGAACAAGCCGCGCGCGCCGTCAGACCCCGCCCACCACATAGGTACGCAGACTCTCTACCTCATGCTGGCTCTGCTCGATCCGCGCCTTGACCACGTCGCCGATGCTGACCAGCCCGACCAGACGGCCAGCCTCCATCACCGGTAAATGCCGGAAATGCCCATCGGTCATGATCTCCATGGCCTCCGCCACGGTGGTTGCCGGGCTCGCCGTCACCGGATTGGCGGTCATCAATGCCGCCGCCGGTAATTCCAACGTGCCCAGCGCCGCCATGGCCAGGCTGCGCACCACGTCGCGCTCGCTCAAGATCCCGACCAGCCGGTCCGCCTTGTCGATCACCAGCACCGCGCCGATGCGCTTTTCGGCCAGCACCGTGATCACGCCGCTGATCGTCATGTCGGGCAAGACCGCAAAAAACCCCGGTGGCTTGTTTTTCAAAATCGCGTTCAAGGTCATAAGTCACCCCCAATATTTTTCTGATCTCTCAACTATGACTGTGCGCAGGCGTTCATTCAAATGATATTTTCACAAATCCGCCGTTATGTTCTATCTCGTTTTGGTGCGGTGCAATAACGATCTGGGGCGACGCGCGCCATTTTGCCAAGCCAGTTCACTCAACCGCCTCACGCGCGCCATCCATGATCTGCGTTTCGACCAAATCGGCAAAAACCCCATGCTGGTCCAGCAACGCGCGAAACCGCCCACGCTCAACCACACGCCCTTCCTCGAACACCAATATCTCATCGGCATCGCGAATGGTTGAGAGCCTGTGCGCGATGACAAAACTTGTCCGCCCACGCATCAGCGCCCGCAACGCCCGTCCTACCCGCGCTTCGGTTGCGGCGTCCAGCGCGCTTGTCGCTTCATCCAGCACCAATATCGGTGGGTCCTTCAATATCGCTCGTGCGATCGCCAGGCGCTGGCGCTGGCCACCTGATAAATTAACCCCGCGTTCACCGATCATGGTCTCGAAACCTTGCGGCTGGCGCTCAATAAACGCCAAAGCCTCCGCCATCTCGCAGGCCCTGCGCAGCTGCGCCTCGCTGGCGTCGGGCTTGCCTACCAGTAAATTCTCGCGGATCGATCTGTTGAACAGCAAACTGTCCTGGAACACCACGCCGATCGCCGCGCGCAGTGAATCGAGTGACACATCCCTGATGTCCTGATCGTCGATCAGAATCCGCCCGCTCATGGGGTCCCAGTAACGCTGCAACAGCGCCATGGTGCTGGATTTCCCCGCCCCCGTGCTGCCGACCAGCGCGATGACCTGCCCTGGCCGCGCCGTGAAGCTGACATCCTGCACCGTCGGGATGCCGCTTACATACGCAAAATTCACCGCCTCGAACCGCACGACGCCCTCGCCCACCCGCAAGCGCGGCGCGGCGTGGCGTTCAGGGATCGTGCTGCGCGCATCCATGACGCCAAAAAAATCGACCAACACCGGCATTTGCAAAAACAGCCGCGAGACAAAGCCCATCGCGCCGGTCAAGCGGCCGATGAGCAGGGTCGCAAACCCCATGAAAGACACGATCGCGCCGATGCTCGCCGCCCCGCGCAGATGCAGGATGGTGCCGACCATGAAGATTGTGATCACCGTGATCGTGCTCGCTGCCGAGGTTACCACGCTCAACACCGCCCACCAGTTCAACACCGGAAACTGCTTGCGAATCACCTGTTCGCTGGTCGCGCGGAAGCTCTGCGCCTCGGCGAATAGCCGGGTATAGGCTTGCACCACCAGAACATTGGCCAGCGCGTCCTGCGCGGTGCCGGCGAGGGTTGAATGATACCCCTCCACCTGGCGCTGCGCCGTTTCAGTCCGGGTGATTACCAGCACGGTGAACACGCAAAACACCACCACCAGCACGATCAACGCCATGGCCAGTTGCCAGTTCAACATAATGGTCAGCGGCAACAGCACGATCACCGCCAGCAAAGTTGCCAGATGTTCGCGGAAAAAAGATAGCCACATCCAGAACAAGCCATCCGCCCCGGCCAGCATCATTTTCATCACCCGCCCGGATTGCCGGTCCCGGTGGAAGGCGGGCGGCAGTGAGAGCACATGGCTGAAAAACCGCGCCATCGCCGCCAGCCGGTTGCGGTGCGCCAACCGCTCCGCCTGCACCGCCAGGATGATGTTCGCGCCGATGCCGACAATACCGATCCCCGCCCAGAGCCCGAGCAAAATCTCGGCGCCGCTGATGACGGACCTGCCGGTCATGGCCCCTGATTGCGTGAGCAGGTTGATCACCCGCCCGAACAATACGGGTTCGGCAAATTGCAGCGCGATGACCAGAAAATTCGCCAGCACAAGCCCCAGCGCCAGCCCACGCTCCGGCGCCAGCAGCCCCAAAACCCGCATATAGATCCGTAAAAACCCCATTCGCGGCTCCAAATTCACCCCTTATATAAGGGTCAGGAATGGGACGGTTTTAAGGCGACCTAATTGGCGATCGGGCCGTAAAGCGCCGGCCTGCGGTCGGCGAATAATGGGTCGCCCCTGCGCACTGTCGCCTGATGCACCGGGTCGATCTCGGCATAGATCATGGCTGCCTCCCGCCCCGCCTGCGCCAGAATTGCGCCGTTTGGCCCGCAAATACTGGAAAGGCCGATATATTGCAGCCCGTCCTCGGCGCCGGAATGGTTGGCGTAGGCCACATAAACCTGGTTCTCGAAGGCCCGCGCCGGGATAACATGCCGCGCCACCTGCTCGTAGGGCTCCATCTGCGCGGTCGGCACCAAAATTACATCCGCCCCGGCCAATGCGAGACGCCGCGCGGGTTCGGGGAACTCGATATCGTAACAGATCAACAACCCGATTTTCAGCCCGCGCCAGGAGGCGAGCGTGAACTCACCGCCCACCGCCTTGAACATGTCCCGGTCCAGCCCGCCATAGAGATGCGATTTGCGGTAATTGAGTAAAATCTCGCCATTCCCGTCGATCAGGACGGCGGCATTCGCCACATCTGTGCCCACCCGCTCAGGGTAGCCGAAGACCAGCGCCATCGCGTAATCGCGCGCTATTGCCCGCGCCGGTTCCAGCCCTTTTTCATCAATTGCCCATTTTTGGGCATTTTCCAGCCCGATATTATAGCCTGAGAGATACATCTCGGGCAGCAGCAGCAAGTCCGCCCCCGCCGCCTTCGCCTCGGCGGCCATTTGCGCCATCAGCGCGAAGCCCGCTTCCGGGTTGTTGATATGTCCGGCGGTCTGGCAAAGGGAGATTTTCATAAATATAGCCTAAACCAGGGTGGCCGTTCCCGCCAAATATTACACATTGAACCTGAACAGCAGGACGTCGCCGTACTTGACGACATAATCCCGGCCTTCCACGCGCAACCGGCCCGCCTCCCGCGCACCTGCCTCGCCCTTATAGGCGACGTAATCCTCGTAGGAAGTGGTCTCCGCGGCGATGAACCCGCGCTCGAAATCGCCGTGGATCACGCCCGCAGCACCCGGTGCCTTGGTGCCCTTGATGATCGTCCAGGCCCGCGTCTCCTTCGGC
The DNA here is from genome assembly GCA_029077775.1 of Acidocella sp. Classification (GTDB taxonomy): domain Bacteria; phylum Pseudomonadota; class Alphaproteobacteria; order Acetobacterales; family Acetobacteraceae; genus Acidocella. The sequence goes on from JAQNCU010000079.1 coordinate 6,378, forward strand.
CCGACCGTGAAATACGTGATCAACCCCAGCAGCCCGTACCCGGCGCGGATCACGCGGTCGAGCCCGCTATCTTCCAGGCCCAGATCGGCCAGGAACCCCGCACGCTCATCCTCGGGCAATTGGCTAACCTCGGCCTCGATCGCACAGGAAACGATCACATGCGCCGCCCCTATTGATGCCGCCATGGCTGCCACACGCGCGCTTAGCGCATTGCCGCCGGCAGCCTGCGCTTCCTCGACATTGCAGACATACAATACAGGCTTGGCGGTTAGCAGATTTAACCGCTTGGCGTCTTCAGCCTGCGTCGGGGTAATGGCGGTCCGGGCCGCAAATCCAGCCTCCAACGCGGCCAGGATAGGCTCCATCAGCGCCACGTCCGCTGCCGCCTGCCGGTCGGTCTTGGCCTTTTTCTGTAAGGCAGGCAGCCGCCTCGTCAGGCTGTCCAGGTCGGCCAGCATCAACTCGGTCTCCACCGTCTCGGCATCGCGGATCGGGTCGATATGGCCTTCCACATGGGTCACGTCGTCATCCTCGAAACACCGCAGCACATGCACGATCGCATCCACTTCCCGGATATTCGCGAGGAACTGGTTGCCCAGCCCCTCCCCTTTCGAGGCCCCGCGCACCAGCCCTGCAATATCGACGAATTCCAGGCTGGTTGGCACTTTTTTGGCCGATTTGCCGATCACCGCCAGGGCCTCCATCCGCGGATCAGGCACCGCCACCCTCCCGACATTCGGCTCGATCGTGCAGAACGGATAATTTGCCGCCTGGGCGGCGACAGTCGCCGTGAGGGCGTTGAATAAAGTGGATTTCCCCACATTCGGCAGCCCGACAATCCCGCAATTAAACCCCATTCGCGCCATCCCCAAGTTTCAACGCCACACGATTCATAAAATCCTCCGGCTGACCAGCTGCCAGCAATGCCGCCTCGTCGGCCACGGCATCCAGGCAGGGCAGCAACCAGGCTTTGTCGCTTTGCGAAAAATCGCTGAGAACATGCCCTGTCACCCGGTCTTTATGCCCGGGATGCCCAATGCCCAGCCGCACGCGCCAATAATCCGGGCCACCCAGCATCTGGTCGATGCTGCGCAACCCATTATGCCCAGCCGCCCCACCGCCGCGCTTAACGCGCAGCCGCCCCGGGGGAAGGTCAAGCTCGTCATGGAACACCGTGATGTCGCCGGGCGGTATTTTGTAGAACCCCGCCGCCTCGCGTACCGCGGCGCCTGAATCATTCATGTAGGTCATAGGGCGCAGCAAAAGGATTTTTCGCCCGCCAATCATTCCCTCCGCGATATAGCCGCGAAAACGTTGCCGCCACGGGGAGAACCCATGCCGTCTTGCGATGACGTCAATCACCATGAACCCGATATTATGCCTGTGGCGCGCCATACCCGGCTCCGGGTTACCCAGCCCGACCCATAACAACATCACATCAGCGCCCCGCCAGCGGTGGCCGTATCATCGAAACCCCACCCGGCCTGCCCGGTTCACGCAAACCAGACAGGCCGGGCCGCACGCTAAGCCGCCTTATTTTTTCTTCGCAGCCGGTTTGGCCGCTGCCTTGGCCGCCGGGGCTGCCGCTGCCTTGGCCGGAGGTGCCTTGCCGCCCTTGCCCTTGGCCGGTGCCGCCGCCGCTGCCGCCGCTGCCGCCGCATCCTCGGCCAGCGCCTCGGCGGAGACTGTCGGCGGTGCCACGGTTGCGATCACGAAATCCCGGTCCAGAATGGTCGGGCGTGCATCGCCCACACCGGTCAAACTCGACCAGCGCACGTTATCATTAATGTCCAGGGCGCCGAGATCGGCCTCGAATTTCTCGGGGATATTATCCGGGTCGCAGGCCACTTCAACGGTGTGGCGCACCACGTTCAGCACGCCGCCGCGCTTGATACCGGGGCATGTCGTGTCGTTCAAAAACACCACGGCAACCGAAACACGCACCCGCTCGCCCGAGGCCAGACGTTGAAAATCCACATGCTCGGGCTGGTCGGAGACCGGGTGGAACTGCACGTCGCGCATCAGCGCACGCACTTTTTCAGAACCCGTCTGGATTTCAAACAGGCGTGAGCGCCAGCCGCCGCGCTTCAGCTCGCGGATCACCACGCGGGGGTCGAGCGAAATCAGCGTCGGCTCCTGCTTAGCGCCATAAATTACCGCGGGCACCCTGCCCGCACGCCTTGTCGCCCGCGCCACCCCCTTGCCGGCACGCGAACGCGACTCAGCTTCGATCAGTTCGAAATTGGCCATGTAAACGCTCCTATAAATAAAAAAACCGGCCTCCAGGGGTGCCGGTTGGTGGCATGTACCCCGGCTTGCCCGAGATTTCAACCGATGCTCCGGTCGCGCGCCGATGGGTTTCGCAACATCCAGCCTAGAGCAACACCAGATCGTCCCGGTGGATCACCTCATCGCGCCCACGAAACCCGAGCAACGCTTCAAAATCTTCTGAGCGATGCCCGGCGATCACCGCCGCATCAGCGCTTGAATAGCCAGCCAGACCGCGTGCCACCCGCACCCCGGCGGATGAGAGCACATCGACAGCATCGCCGCGCTCAAACATCCCCGCCACCGCCTTTATCCCGGCTGGAAACAGCGACGAACCTCTCGCCAGCGCCCTGATCGCGCCATCATCGATGGTGAGGCTACCTTGCGCGACCAGATGCCCGGCAATCCAATTTTTACGTGCCGAACGGCCCTCTGGCGCGCCGAGAAACCAGGTACAGCGGGCACCCTGCTCGATCGCCCGGATCGGCCTGTCCTGGTGCCCGAGCGCGATGACCATCGTACACCCGGCCTTGGTCGCAATATGCGCCGCCGCCAGCTTGGTGCGCATGCCGCCCGAAGAATAACCGGGCGGCGGCGCCCCGCCCATCGCGTCGATTTCATCAGTCATTGCAGGTACCAGCGGGATATGCACCGCCGCTGCATCCCGGCGCGGATCTGCGGTGTAGAGCCCGTCGATATCCGACAGCAAAATGAGAAAATCCGCCTGCATCATCTCAGCCACGCGCGCGGCCAGCCTGTCATTATCGCCGAAGCGTATTTCCGCCGTTGCCACGGAGTCATTCTCGTTGATCACAGGCACACAGCCGAGCCCTAGCAATGTAGACAGAGTTGCCCGCGCGTTCAAATAACGCCGCCGGTCCTCGGTATCCTCTAGCGTGAGCAATAATTGTGCGGCGGTGAGCCCGACGGCCGCCAATGCCTCAGACCAGGCTTGCGCCAGCCTGATCTGCCCGACCGCCGCTGCCGCCTGCTTCTCCTCCAGACGCAACCGCGCCCCGGTCATGTTCAATTTGCGCCGCGCCAGGGAGATGGCGCCGGATGAGACCACGATCACCTCCACCCCCCGCGCAGCAAGGCTTGCGATATCCGCCGTAACCCCGGCCAGCCATGCCGCCCGTGGTGCGGCGGTGTCCGTGTCCACGATCAACGCGCTGCCGATCTTCACCACCACCCGCCGCGCCCCGGACAGGGAGGGCGTCATTTTTGCCGGGCCTCGGTGATGATATCCTGCAACACCCGCAACAATTCAGGCACACCCTGGCCCGACACGCCGGAGGCCACGAGCACGGTTGCGCCCGAGGCTTTGGCGAGCGCGGCGCGGCGCGCCGAAATCTCCCGCGCGGTCATCGCGTCGGCCTTGTTCAATACGATCACCTCGCGCTTTTCAGCCAGCCCGCCGCCATATTCCTGCAATTCATGGCGCACGGTCCGCCAGGCCTCAACACAATGCCCTGCCGCCCCGTCGATGAGATGTAGCAACACGGCGCAACGCTCGATATGCCCGAGGAAGCGGTCGCCAAGGCCGGTGCCCTCGTGCGCGCCCGCGATCAGGCCGGGGATGTCCGCGATGACGAACTCCTCAGAC
>JAQNCU010000481.1 GCA_029077775.1 Acidocella sp.
TTGTATCAGCAGCGCGGCGGTTTGGTGCGACTAGAGGATGATATCAAGGGCCTGTTGGGTGATAAGGAGGCCTACGGCGACATCTCCCGCTTCTATTTTTTTTGTCTCGCCTTCGATCAGATGATGAAGGAAGGGATATCGGGTGATGTTGCAGAGTTGGGGACCTACAAGGGCGAAACAGCGACGGTGCTCGCGACTATGGCGCGCCGCCTGAATACCACGGCGTGGATTTTGGACACGTTCGAAGGCTTCAATCCGGCAGATTTGACGGGTGTTGACGCGTCCCACAGGATGGAGTTTGAGGACACCTCACTCGACGCCGTCCGTGCCTTGGTGGGCGAAGAAAATGTGCGTTACGTCAAAGGGTACTTTCCCGAATCCGCCGCCCAGATGCCGGAGGATCTTTCCTTCTGCATTGTCCATATCGACTGCGATCTGTATGTGCCGATTGCCCATGCATTGAACTATTTCTATCCGCGGCTCGTGCCGGGCGGATACCTGATCGTGCATGACTATGCCAGTTTGGCGTGGGACGGCGCCGAGCGCGCTGTCGACGAGTTTTTTGCCGATAAACCTGAAGCGGTAATTCCGCTAACCGACGGGTGTGGCAGCGCGGTTATTCGCAAGGCAAGGCCGAAGGAATTGAGCAGTAACTGGATGATGCGCAAGCGCTGCGCATTGTTCAGAAATGAGTGGACCTCCGCGGGCAGGGGCGCCCTGAAGGAACTTCTTGTATCGGGCTGGAGTGGCGCGGAAGACTGGGGTGTCTGGGGCGTAGGTCCGTCCCATATTCTAAACCTGACGATGGCTCAGCGGCCGACCGCTGACTTGGTTGTCCAGGTGGACGGCGCTGCAGCGTTGGTGCCAAGAAGGCTGGAACAAGAGGTCGACGTTTTTGTGGACGGAGAGCAATTGGAACGTTGGCACTTTTCAAAGGAGGAAAATCGAGCCAAGCGCGGGGTGCGCATTCCTGCCAAGTTGGTTACGCTGGGCGAGTTCGGATTTCCACGAGTGCGGTTAGAATTCAGACCCCGTTCTTGGGAGCCGATAAGCAGCCTATCCCCCGAATCAAATGACGGGCGGCAACTCGGTATAGCATTGTTCGGATTGCGTCGGGTGGAATGATACGTGAGTGGTCAATTCGGCTGACCGCTTCTATCCTAATTTGGATAGCCGGTTGCATGCCGACCCTTGGCCAAGCTATATGGTTCGGGCCCCCATCTCCAAACCCGCACAGCCATGGTGCCGCCGATTGGCAAGATTTGCTTCACCAATCCGCGGCATGGTCTGAGGTCGCAGATCATATTCAGGTTTTTGAAGTTACTGCCGGTTATGTAATGTCGGCATCGGACGACGAGCTCCGTTCGATGGGCGCAGACCTCGCGAGAAATCATATCGGACTGACAATAGGCCTGCAATCGATAGCGCAAATTAACGGAGAGGTCTGCGGACACCAAGAGGGCTACGGATCGCCGATGGATAGTATCCGCACGGCGTCCCGACTAGCTCAGCTTGGCATTCCCCTAAATTCAGTTGGTTTGGATGAGCCTCTCTGGTTCGGCCATTATGATCCAGACCCACAGGCGTGCCAGTTGCCAGTTACCGAAATTGCACGACGGGTCGCACTGAACGTGAGAGAGTACCAAAAGTATTTTCCGAAACTCGATGTCTACACCATCGAACCGTCTCCAGGCCCGAGTAGCCGACCCGACTGGTCACAGAATTTCCGGCTTCTTATGGGCTCTTTGGCAGCCCAGATCGGAAAGTCCGTGAGTTCCCTTCTTGTCGATGTGAATTGGCGGCTTCCTCAATACGCAGAATCTGTGCAGTCCTTGGCGGCGTTCGCTCGTGGTGAGGGCCTGAAATTTGGCGTCATTTACAATGGCGACGGTCTTGACACCACTGACGCCGCTTGGACCGCGGATGCTCGGCTTCACATCGATGAACTCGAGAGCGGACATGGTGTCAGCCCGGATATCGCGTCAATTCAAACCTGGGATGCCCATCCGATCCGCGCGCTGCCGGTGGACTCTGACGTAACCTTGGGAAGCTTGGTACAA
>JAQNCU010000080.1 GCA_029077775.1 Acidocella sp.
AACCAACGGGCATATTTTTGATGCGCAGGTTGAGGTGTTGAAGGCCTCGTTCCGGGTGATTCGCCCGGATATGCGGGGGCATGGGCTGACGAGTTGTACGCCGGGGCCCTATGATATGGGGTTACTGGCGCAGGATGTGGTGGCGGTGCTGGCGGCGCTGGGGGTGACTGAGTTTCATCTGGGCGGCGTTTCGATCGGCGGGCTGATTTGCCAGGAGATCACGCGCAGCCATCCGGGCAGGGTGGTATCGCTGATGTTAATGGCGACGGCCTTGGCGATTCCGCCCGCGGAAAGCTGGCTGGCGCGGGCGGAGACCGTGCGCGCCGAGGGGATGGCGGCGATCGAGGAGGGGGTGATCGGCCGCTGGGTGACGCCAGCGTTTTTGGGGGCGCCGGAGACCGCGGGGTTGCGCGCCATGCTGACCCGCACGCCGGTGATGGCCTATGCCGCGTGCTGCGAGGCGATCGCCGCGGCGGATTTTACGCAGAGCACGGCCGCGCTCGAGATCCCGGCGCTGGTGATGGTGGGCGATGGCGACATGGCGACACCGGTGGCCTCAGCGCAGGCATTGCATGGGGCGTTGCGGGGCTCAGCCCTGGTGGTGCTGGAAGGGGCCGCGCATATTCCGACGGTGGAGCAAGCCGGGGCGGTGGCCGAGGCGATGCTGGGGTTTTTGGCCCCGGCCGGGGCGGATGATTATGAGGCCGGGATGGCCGTGCGCAAACAGGTGCTGGGCGCGGCGCATGTGGCCCGGGCGACTGAGGCAATGACCGCGCTGGACAGGGCGTTTCAGCGGTTCATCACGCGCTATGCCTGGGGCCATGTGTGGACGAGGCCAGGGCTGGACCGGCGCACGCGGTCGCTGTTGACGATCAGCATGATGGCGGCACTCGGCCATGAGGAGGAGTTGAAGCTGCATCTGCGCGCGAGCCGGAACACCGGGGCGAGCCCGGCGGATATTGCCGAGGTTTTGTTGCAGGTGGGGGTTTATGCCGGGGTGCCCGCGGCCAATGCGGCGTTCAGGCACGCCAAGCAGATTTTTGGGGAGATGGAGCCATGACCATAACGGAGATGCCGTTTAAGCCCTATGCACCCGGCACGCAGCCGGGCAATGACACGCCCGCGTATCGCAGCACCGGGTTGCGGCACCCGACCCAGAGTTTGTTGCGGATACCGCAGAGCGTGACGGAATTATCGGGGCCGCAATTCAGCCCGGCGCAGTATCCGCCAACCGCGAACATCGCGGTGAATGACGGTGTGGAGGCGATGGGCGAGCGGATTATCGTGCAGGGGCGGGTGTTGGATGAGGATGGCCGCCCGGTGGCGGGCAGCATGGTGGAAATTTGGCAGGCCAATGCCGCCGGGCGGTATAATTTGCCGCGCGATGCGCATGACGCGCCGCTGGACCCGGGGTTTAAGGGCATTGGGCGGGTGTTTACCGATGCACAGGGGGGGTATCGGTTTATCACCATCAAGCCGGGGGCATATCCGTGGGGGAACCATGAGAATGCGTGGCGGCCCAACCATATCCATTTTTCATTGTTTGGGCCGGGCTATGCGACAAGGCTGATCACGCAGATGTATTTCCCCGGGGACCCGCTGCTGGCGCTGGACCCGATATTTTTGGCGACACCGGATGCGGCGGCGCGCGCGCGGCTGGTGGCTTCGTTTGATCTGGCGGTGACGCAGCCGAACTGGGCGCTGGGGTACAGGTTTGATATTGTGCTGCGCGGGCGCAACGCGACACCGATGGAGGATGGCGATGACCACCACTAGCCAGACCACCGCGAGCCAGACCACCGCGAGCCAGACAATCGGGCCGTTCTGGCATTTGCTGGAAGATAAATCCTGGGCGGATTTGACGCGGTTTGGCGCGGTGGGCGAGGTGATCAGCGTGAGCGGGCGGGTGCTGGATGGGGGTGGCGCGCCGATGAGCGATGCCTGTGTGGAGATCTGGCAGGCGAGCCCGACGCGGTCTGATGTGTTCCCCGGGTTTGGGCGCTCAGCCACCGATGCGCAGGGGCGGTATGCGTTCAAGACGATTATGCCAGGGGCGGTGCCGATGGTGGGGGCCGGCAATAGCTGGCAGGCGCCGCATTTTGCGGTGACGATTTTTGCGCGCGGGTTGTTATTTCATTTGATGACGCGGTGCTATGTGGCCGAGGGGGCGGCGCTGGCGGAGGACCCGGTGCTGGGGATGGTGGCGCCGGAGCGGCGGGCGACGCTGGTGGCCAGGTGCCGGGCGCCGGGGGATTGGGTGCTGGATTTCCATATGCAGGGCGCGCTAGAGACGGTGTTTTTTGAGATCTAGAATAAATCAGGGAGCGCGCTGTGGCTGAAGCCTTTATCTGTGATTATGTCCGCACGCCGTTTGGCAGGTATGCCGGGGCGCTGAGCGGGGTGCGGGCCGATGATCTGGCGGCGGTGCCGCTGCGCGCGCTGATGGCCCGGCATGCGGCGCTGGACTGGGCGGCGGTGGATGATGTGATCCTGGGCTGCGCCAACCAGGCGGGGGAGGATAACCGGAACATCGCGCGCATGGCGCTGTTGCTGGCTGGGCTGCCTGTGGGCGTGCCGGGGGCGACGATCAACCGGCTTTGTGGGTCGGGGTTGGATGCGGTGGGCTCGGCGGCGCGGGCGATAAGGGCCGGGGATTGCCAGTTGATGATCGCGGGTGGGGCGGAGAGCATGTCCCGCGCGCCGTTTGTGATGCCCAAAGCGGATGCGGCGTTCTCACGCACCAATAGCGTGGAGGACACGACCATTGGCTGGCGGTTCGTGAACAAATTGATGAAAGCGCAATATGGTGTGGAATCGATGCCCGAGACCGGGGAGAATGTGGCTGCGGATTTTCAGGTGAGCCGCGCCGACCAGGATTTGTTTGCCTATAACAGCCAGGTGAAATGCGCGCAGGCGCAGGCGGCGGGGTATTTTGGCCGCGAGATCACGCCGGTGACGATACCGGGGCGCAAGGGCGATGTGGTGGTGGCGGTGGATGAGCACCCGCGTGGCGACACCACGCTGGCCGGGCTGGCGGCGTTGAAGACGCCGTTTCGGAACCCCGGAAGTGTGACGGCGGGCAATGCCTCGGGTGTGAATGACGGGGCGGCGGCGTTGTTGATGGCCTCAGAGGCGGCATGTGCACGCCATGGGCTGACGCCGCGCGCCAGGGTGGTGAGCATGGCGACCGCCGGGGTGCCGCCACGGGTTATGGGCGTCGGGCCGTATCCGGCGGTGCAGAAGTTGCTGGCGCAGACCGGGCTGGGGATTGGCGATATCGATGTCATCGAGCTGAACGAGGCGTTTGCCGCGCAGGCTTTGGCGGTGACGCGGCAATTGGGGCTGGCCGATGATGATGCGCGGGTGAACCCGCAAGGCGGGGCGATTGCCATTGGGCATCCGCTGGGGGCATCTGGCGCGCGGCTGGCCATGACGGCGGTGAACGCGCTGGAGACCTATGGCAAGGCGCGGGCGGTGGTGACGATGTGCATCGGCGTGGGCCAGGGCATCGCGGTTCTTCTAGAACGGGTGTGATGCTGCTGGGCGAACAGATGGCGAGCACGGCGGCGATGCGGCAGGTGTTTTCAGCAACGGCCAGCGTGCAGGCGATGCTGGCGGCCGAGGCGGGGCTGACGCGGGCCGGGGCCGCCTGTGGGCTGGTGCCGGGCGATGTGGCGGCGCGGATTGTGGCGGTATGCGCGGCGGGCGGTGTGGACACCGACAAGCTGGCCGCCGAGGGGCAGTTGGCCGGGACGGTCGTGGTTCCGCTGGTGGCGTGGCTGCGGGCACAGATGCCCGAGGGACAAGCGCGCTATGTGCATGTGGGCGGGACCAGCCAGGATATTATCGATACCGGGCTGGTTTTGCAGCTGCGCGCCGGGGTGGTGCTGTTGCAGGATGATTTGGCGCGGATGGCGCAGGCCGCGGTGGACATGGTGCGGGATTACGCAAGCACACCGATGATGGCGCGGACGCTGTTGCAGGCGGCGCTGCCGAGCCGGTTTGGGCTGAAGGCGGCGTATTGGCTGGCGGCGATCGACGATGCGCGGGCGGCGATGGATGATGAAGCCGCCGGGGCGCTGGTGTTGCAATGCGGCGGCGCGGCGGGGACGCTGGATGCGGTTGCGGGCTGTGCCGAGGCGTTTATGGCGGCGTTTGGCGCGGCTTTGGGGTTGGCTGTGCCCCCCCTGCCCTGGCATACGCGGCGCGCGCCGTTATTGCGGCTGGCCGCCGCGATGACGGGTGCCGTGGGGGTTGCGGGCAAGATCGGCACGGATATAGCGTTGCTGATGCAAAATGAAATCAACGAGGTGCGCGAGCCCGCCGCGCCGGGACGGGGCAAGTCTTCGGCGATGGCGCATAAGCGCAACCCGACGCTCTCGATCGCCGCGCGGGCGGCTTCGTTAAGGATGCCGGGGTATTTGGCGGCCCTGGCCGGGGCGCAGATGCAGGCGCATGAGCGGGCCGCGGGGGAGTTGCAGGCGGAGGCGGCGATCTGGCCGGGGTTGATGCTGTGTGCCTCAGGCGCCATGGCGGCGATGGCCGAGGCGATGGGCGGGCTGGAGGTGGATGCGGCGGCGATGCAACGCAATGTGCCGGATATGCCGGGTGCAGGCGCGGGGGCGGCGGATATGCTGGTGATGCGGGCCCTGGCCGCGCATGAGGATTTCGAGACTACGTTAAAACAAAAAGGTTTGAAAACATTATGATCAATCGATTTGTGCCTGACCTGGCGGCGGCGCTGGCGGGGGTTTCCGACGGGGCCTCGATTATGTTGGGGGGGTTTGGCCAGGTTGGCCAGCCTGTGGCGCTGTTGGAGGCGCTGGCGGATATGGGGCTGCGCGATTTGACGATTATCGCGAATAATGCCGGGGCGGCGTTTGGCGGGATGACGCGGCTTTTAGAGACCGGGGCGGTGGGCAAGGTGGTGTGCTCCTATCCGCGATCATCGGACAGCACGTTGTTCCAGGAGCTTTATGCCAAGGGCAGGATCAAGCTGGAATTGACGCCGCAGGGCACGCTGGTGGAGCGGATGCGCGCCGCCGGGGCCGGGATTCCCGCGTTTTTTACCCCGACCGCCGCCGGGACGCTGCTGGGGGCGGGCAAGGAGACGCGCGAGATTAATGGCAGGTTATGCGTGCTGGAGGAGGCGTTGTTCGCGGATTATGCGCTGCTGGAAGCCTGGGAGGCGGACCGGTGGGGGAATTTGTCTTACAAACTCTCGGGCCGGAATTTTAACCCGGTGATGGCGGCGGCGGCAAAGATCACCATTGCGCAATGCCGCCATAAGGTGGAGCTTGGCGGCATCGACCCGGATGACGTGATCACGCCCGGGATTTATGTGGACCGCGTGGTGCATGTGCCCGAAGGTGAGACGGCCGTTTGAGGAAGGGAGATAGGGATGTCTGCAACATTGAACCCGATTAAGACCTATACGCGCGAGCAGATGGCGGCGCGCGCGGCGATGGACATTCCCGATGGTTGGTTCGCCAATCTGGGCATCGGACTGCCGACTTTGGTCTCAGACTATGTGCCCGCCGAGCGCGAGGTGATTTTTCAATCCGAGAACGGGATTCTGGGTGTGGGGCCGAAACCGGCACCCGCGGATGTGAACCCCTGGGTGATCAATGCCGGGAAAGCCTATGTGACGTTGTTGCCGGGGGCATCGATCATGAACAGCGCCGAGAGCTTCGCGATGATCAGGGGCGGGCATCTCGATCTGGCGGTGTTGGGAGGCTATGAGGTCTCACAGACCGGCGACCTGGCGAACTGGTCCACGGGCGATAATGAGCAGGCGCCCGCCGTGGGTGGGGCGATGGATCTGGGCGCCGGGGCCAAGCAGGTATGGGTGCTGATGGAGCATGTGACAAAATCAGGCCAGCCCCGGCTGGTGGATACATGCAGCTATCCGCTGACCACGATCGGCAGTGTGACCCGGGTTTATACCAATATTGCCGTGGTGGAGATTACGCCGCGCGGGTTTTTGCTGCTGGATACCGCGCCGGGGGTTAGTTTTGAGGATGTGCAGGCGCGGACGGGGGCGAAGCTGCACCGGTGAGGGGCCCGGCGGCGCGGTGTTCAACCCATGAAACTGTCAAATGTTTCGTGTGGCGCGGGCGGTTTTTATCAGGGTTTGGAGTGCGGCGAGGGCCGTGTTGAAGTCGGCGTTTTCGATTTGGTGATCGAATTCGGCGGCGTGGGATAATTCGGCTTCGGCCTGGGCCATGCGGCGTTCGATCTGATCTGGCGTGTCGCCGCGCGCGGCGAGACGGGCGCGCAAGGCGGGGAGCGAGGGCGGGCGGATGAAGATGCCCGTGACGGCGCCCGGCAGCGCGGCGCGGAGCTGGCGAAAGCCTTGCCAGTCGATATCAAACAGCACATCACGGCCTGCTGCCAAAGCGGCCTCAACCGGGGCGCGCGGCGTGCCGTAGGATTTGCCGAACACATGCGCGTATTCCAGCAAGCCGCGTGCGGCGACCATGGCGTCGAATGCTGGCTGGGTGATGAAATGATAATGCGTGCCGTGGACCTCACCCGCGCGAGGCGGGCGGGTGGTGACGCTGATGGAGAGTTCGAGGTCCGGGTCGGCTTTGAGGAGGGCGCGCGAGAGCGAGGTTTTGCCTGCCCCCGACGGGGCGGCGAGGACCAGGCAGAGGCCGTGCCGGGGCGGCGGGTTTGGGTTACTCAAGGTTTTGCACCTGCTCGCGCAATTGCTCGATGGCGGCTTTGAGGTTGAGGCCGATGGCGGTGAGCGGCAGGGAGACCGATTTGCTGCACAGCGTGTTGGCCTCGCGGTTGAATTCCTGCATCAGAAAATCGAGTTTGCGGCCGATGGCGGCGCCCTCGGTCAGCAGGGCGGTTGCCGCCTGGATGTGGGCGGCGAGACGGTCGAGTTCCTCGCGCACGTCTGATTTGGTGGCGAGCAGGGCGATTTCCTGGGCGAGCCTGTCCTCGGGCAAGGCGGGCGCGGCGGTGAGGAGTTCGGCGAGCTGGGCGCGCAGGCGGGCGGCGTGGAGGGCGGGTTGGGCCGCGGCCTCAAGCGTGGCGGCTCCGTGCAAGGTGGTGATTTCAGCCAGGACGGTTTGTATGATGCGCCCGAGTTTTTCGCCCTCAAACGCGCGCGCGGCGGCGAGGTCGGCGATGGCGGCCTCGAAGCCAATGGTGATGGCGGTGCGCAAGGCGGTTTGATCCTCCTCGGGCTCGTCCTGGGGCCCGAGATTGCGCATGACGCCAGGCAGGGCCAGCAGCGCCTCCGCCCTGGGGGGCAGCGCGCCGGGGATGCTGTCGGCAAGCTCGATGGCGAGGGTTTTGACACGCTCCAGCGCCACCGGATCGGCGGTGAGGCCGGAGGCGGCCTCGCGCTTGAATGTGAGGGTGCCGGAGACGTTGCCGCGTTTGAGGGTTTGGGCGGCGTGGTCGCGTAAGTGGGTCTCCAGCGCGTCGAGCCCGTTGGGCAGGCGCAGTTTGATGTCGAGGCCACGGCCGTTGACGCTGCGCAGCTCCCACACCCAGGCGGTGGCGCCGGATTGGCCCTGTGACCGCGAAAAGCCGGTCATCGAGGCCAGGATATTCTTTGTGCTCATGGGCTGGCCTCTTAGCAGGAGGCTGTTACGCTGCCCATATGGCAATCCTGAACATCGCGATCACCGGGGCTTCCAGCGGGTTGGGGGCGGCATTGGCGGGGGCGTATGCGGCACCTGGCACGCAATTATATCTGGCGGGGCGGGATGCGGCACGGCTTGCGGCGGTGGCGTCAGCCGCGCGGGGTAAGGGTGCCGTGGTGGTGGAGAGCTGCCTGGATGTGACCGATGCGGCGGCGATGGCAAGCTGGGTGGCGGGGGCCGGGGCGTTGGATGTGGTGATTGCCAATGCCGGGGTTTCGGGCGGGCCGGGGCGCGGCAATGTTGAGGCGGCGGACCAGATAAGACGGATTTTTGCCACCAATATTGAGGGCATGTTGAACACCGTGCTGCCCGCGCTGGCGGCCAGAGTGCCGCGCGTGGTGGTGGTCGGCTCGATCGCGGGGATGATCGCGCTGCCGAGTTCGCCGGCTTACTCGGCCTCGAAAGCGGCGGTGAATGCCTGGGTGATGGCGAGCGCGCCGGGGGCAAAGCGCGAGGGCGTGACGCTGACTTTGGTGCGGCCCGGGTTTATCCGCACGCCGATGACGGCGGCCAACCCCTATGTGATGCCGGGGTTGATGGACGCGCAAGCGGCAGCGGCGCGGATTGTGGCGGGCGTGGCGGCGGGGCGTGGGGTGATTACGTTCCCGTGGTGGTTGGCGGTGGGGGCTTTTCTGGCGGATTTGTTGCCGAAGGCGGTGTTCGGCAAGGTGCCGGGGAAGGGTTAGACTTCAGGGATATGCGCCCAGACCTGATGGCCGCCTTGGATGATCATGGTGATGGCGACATAGGCCACGATGGCGATGCCGACCCATGCGAGCCAGGGGAAGCGGGAGAGCAGCCGGGCGACAAGGCTGGCGGCGAGGCCCATGAGGGCGACCGAGGCGATAAGGCCGAGGGCGAGGACCAGCGGGTGGCTGTGCGCGGCCCCGGCGACGGCGAGGACGTTGTCGAGGCTCATGGAGATATCGGCCACGATGATGCGCCAGATGGCGGTGCGCAGCGAGGTGGCGGCTTGGATGGCGGTGTGGGTGGCGGACCCGCGCAGTTCCCGCACGGATTTCCACACCACCCAGAGGAGCAGAATGCCGCCGGCCAGAGTGAGGCCGATGATGGCGAGCATTTTGAGCGCGATGAGGGCGACGGCGATGCGGATGACGGTGGCGCCGGCGACGCCCGCGAGGATGGCGCGGTTGCGCTGGGCGGCGGGCAGGCCGCCCACCGCGAGGCCGATGACGATGGCGTTATCCCCGGCCAGCACGAGGTCGATCAGCAGGACCTGGAGCAATATGGGGGCAAGGGTGAGCGCGTCAGCCACCCAGGTAAGATGGTGGGTGGGGGTGTTGCTTGTCAACGCGCGCGCCGGTACGCGGGGCCGTAAAATACACGCCGGAAGGAGTTGCCATGATCCCCCGCTATGCCCGCGCCGAGGCTGCCGCCCTGTGGTCGCCCGAGACACGTTACCGGATCTGGTTCGAGATCGAGGCTTTGGCCTGTGAGGGGATGGCGGCGGTCGGCGCGATCCCCGAGGCGGCGGCGCGGGAGATACGCGCGAAGGGCGATGCCAGGCTCGCGGCGATCGGGCCCCAGGATATCGCGCGGATCGATGAGATCGAGCGGGAGACGCGCCATGATGTGATCGCGTTTTTGACGTGGCTGGCCGAGGGGATTGGGCAGGAGAGCCGGTTTGTGCATCAGGGTCTGACATCGTCGGATGTGCTGGATACGTGTTTGTCGGTGCAATTGACGCGCAGCGCGGATTTGTTGCTGGCCGACATCGATGACGTGCTGGCGGCGCTGAAACGCCGCGCCATGGAGCATAAGCACACGCTGACCATCGGGCGCAGCCATGGCATCCATGCCGAGCCGACGAGTTTTGGGCTGAAGCTGGCCGGGCATTATGCCGAGTTCGCGCGCAACCGGACGCGGCTGCTGGCGGCGCGCGCCGAGATTGCGACCTGCGCGATCTCGGGCGCGGTGGGGACGTTTGCGCATGTCGACCCGCGCGTGGAGGCGTATGTGGCGGCAAGGCTGGGGCTGGCGGTGGAGCCGGTTTCAACCCAGGTGATTCCGCGCGACCGGCATGCGGCGTTTTTTGCCGCCCTGGGGGTCATTGCCTGCGGGATCGAGCGGCTGGCCACCGAGGTGCGGCATTTGCAGCGGTCAGAGGTGCGTGAGGCGGAGGAGTTCTTCCACGCGGGGCAGAAGGGCTCATCGGCCATGCCGCATAAGCGCAACCCGGTATTGTCGGAGAATTTATGCGGGCTGGCGCGGCTGGTGCGCGCGGCGGTGGTGCCCGCGATGGAGAATGTGGCGCTGTGGCATGAGCGCGATATCAGCCATTCATCGGTGGAGCGCGGCATTGGGCCGGATGCGACGGTGACGCTGGATTTCGCGCTGAGCCGCCTGGCGGGGATGATGGACAAGCTGACGATCTATCCGGCGCGGATGGCCGAGAATTTGGAGAGCCTGGGCGGGGTTGTGCATTCAGGCGAGGTGTTGCTGACGCTGACCAGAGCGGGGATTTCCCGTGAGGATGCGTATGAGATTGTG
>JAQNCU010000081.1 GCA_029077775.1 Acidocella sp.
AATCTGAGCTATTTTGGTTGCTGGTGCGATACGTTTTTTGATGCCTGCCATTGCTCCTGCACCATTTTTCGGTGGCTTGTTCCCCGACCACTTGCCTGACGCATCATTGGTTCCAAATGGTTTTGTTGACGTACCAGATGGCGCTCCGATATTTGATCCACGAAATACAATGCCGTCGCTCCACGCTACCTGGGGGATACTCGCTTTTTTAGCACTTCGGTATTCACCGATATGGCATAGATTTCTAGGCATTCTGTGCCTTTTGGCGATCCTGATTGTGACATTAGGCTCTGGGCAGCATTACACCGTTGATTGGATTGCTGCTCTACCGCTTGTGTTGTTGTCTCGAGGTATTTGCGCGCTAACACTCTCTTTTGCGTCAATCGCGCGATCAAACGCAGTGGGTTTTGGGGTATTGTTGATTTTATTTTGGGTTCTAGCCATTCACCAGGCGGCCTTTATTGTTAGCCACCCCGTGCTCATATGGCTTTTGGCAGTGTCGTCCGTTATTTTGCCAATTTGGTTTGAAATTCAATTGACTGTGTCTGAGATGGATCAAAATTCTGGAAATGAATGTTTACTTGGAGTTAAGAGTATCTAAATCCGCCTCTGAACATATGTGTAGAGAGCGATCCAGACGCTTGATGCGCTCGCAAAGCGAGCGGATCAAAAGTCATCGCGCTCCGGGACTAGGAAGAGGCCGCTTTTTTGGAAAAAATCGGCGCAAGAACTTCGGTAAATCGTGGTCTGGGGCGTTGGTGGTGTAACGCCCGCGCTGCAGAGTGCCAGACGTGTTTTTGCTTCTTTTTATTCATAAAAAGAAGACACTACATCACCCCAGCGAGGTGCGATAGGCGCGCCAGCCGCCATGGGCGGTGATGTCTTCGGCACCATTCAGGGCATAGGCCTCGCACAGGAACCCGGGATGCGTGGTGCCGTCGGCCAGGGTCACGCGGCCGATGCCCATAGGGGCGGGCAGGGCGGCGATGAAGCGGGCGAAGGCAGCTTCGCTCATGCCCCAAAGCTCCACCGCGATGCCGGGGCCGATAGAACCAGGGCTGTGCGCGAGGCCGGGTTTGGGTGGCGTGGTGGCCAGCGCGTAGAGTTTATAATCGGGCGCGGTGTGGGTGGCGGCGATGAGTTCCGCGCCGAGCGATGTGAGTTCATGATTCAGGACCATGCCCGAGAGATGCGCGCCCGCGACGACGAGTGTGGCCTGATATGCCGGGGGGCTGGTTTTTGCGGTGTGGCGGGCGCGGGATTTGCCGACACCTGAGGCGCTGGCAACATGCAGGGCATCGGCGAGGGTGGCGAGGGCGGCCTCAGAGAAGGCCGGGCCGATCAGGGTGACGCCGAACGGCAACCCATTTGGCGTGAACCCGGCGGGCAGGGCGATGGCGGCGAGGTCCAGCAGGTTCACGAAATTGGTATAAAGGCCGAGCGTCGCGTTTTTCGCCAGCGGGTCGGCCCGCATGGCGGCCACGGTGAAACTGGTGGGCGCGGTCGGCAGCAGCAGGATGTCGGCGCAAGCAAGTTCGGCCTGCGCGCGGCGGCGCAGGGCTTGCAGGCGGTAAATATCGGCATAGGCATCGGCGGCGGTGAAGCGGGTGGCCCCTTCGATGATGTGGCGCACGGTCGGGTCCAGGGCCTCGGGTTTGGCGGCGATGAAGTCCCGGATGGCGGCAAGGCGCTCAGCCACCGGAGAGGCACCGTACAGGGCGGCGGCGATCTCCCGGAAGGGGGTGTAGTCGATCTCAACCATCTCCCAGCCGAGCGTTTGTGCGGTGGCGAGGGTCGCGGTGTACAGGGCGGCGGTGTCGGCATCGCCTGCGAAATCACGGGCTGACGGGGCGAGGATGCCCGCGCGTGGGCGCGATGGCAAAGGCCGTGTGGCGGGGTGGCGGGAATAGGCATCGGCGTCATCCGCGCCCTCAGCCGCGTTGAGGATGGTCATGGCGTCGGCGCTCGAATTGGCGAAGATGCTGATGCAGTCGAGCGACTTGCAGGCGGGGACGAGCCCGGTGGCGGCGATGCGGCCGATGCTGGGTTTCAGGCCGATGAGGTTGTTCAACATGGCGGGCACGCGGCCGGAGCCTGCGGTGTCCGTGCCAAGCGCGAACACGCAGAGCCCGGCGGCCACGGCCACGGCTGAGCCGGATGAGGAGCCACCCGAGATGTAATCGGCATTGAAGACCGAGCGCGGCGCGCCATAAGGCGAGCGGGTGCCGTTGAGCCCGGTGGCGAACTGGTCGAGATTGGCCTTGCCCAGCACGATGGCCCCGGCGGCGCGCAGACGGGCGACGGCGATGGCGTCTTCTGATGGGGTATAGGCGAAATCCGGGCAGGCGGCGGTGGTGGGCAGGCAAGCGACGTCGATATTATCCTTGACCACGAAAGGGATGCCGAACAGCGGTTTGTCGGCGAGATCATCGAGGGACAAAGCCTGCGCCTCGGCAATCACCTCGGCGGTGGGGCGCAACGTGATGAACACCGCTTTATCCGGGTAGGCGGCGATGCGCGCGCATAAAGCCGCGGCCAGGCCAGCCGGGGTGAGGGTGCCCGCGCGGAAGGCGGCGTGCAGGGTTGGGATTTCCAGCGGGTCGGGGAGGTGAATGGTCATGCCAGGATCATGCCCAGGCGCTGGCCGGCGCGGATGGTCTGGCCGGGGCTGGCGGTCAGCGGGCCTAAGGTTCCGGTGGCGGGGCTGCGCAGTTGAACCTCCATTTTCATTGACTCGATGATCATCAGCACATCGCCCGCGCGGATGGAATCCCCCGGCTGCGCCAGAATTTTCCAGATGCTGCCCGGCACCGGGGCGCTGACGCCGCGCGCCCCTGGCGGCAGGGGTGTTTCGGCGGGTGCGGGTGGGGGCTCATTGTCCTCGAATGTATTCAACCCGCGTGCCGCCCAATCCGCGCGCTCGGCCGCGAAGGCGGCGCGCTGGGTGGTCTGAAAACTGTTAATCGTGGTGGCGTTGGCGGCGCAGAAGCGGCGATATTCCGGCAGGGAAAATGTGGCGGGCTCGATACGCAGGGGGTATTTCCCGTGCGGGAAGCGGGCGCGGGCGTCTTCAAGCGCCTCGTCGGAGACCTCGAAGAAGCGGATCTGGTCGAAATGGCGCAGCAGCCAGGGGTGGCCGGGGGGGAAATGCTCGGTTTGTTGATGGGTGTTCCAGACCTGGATGGTGCGGCCGAAAAGCTGGTAGCCGCCTGGGCCTTCCATGCCGTAGATGCACATATAGGCACCGCCGATGCCGACGGCGTTTTGCGGGGTCCAGGGGCGCGCGGGGTTGTATTTGGTGGTGACCAACCTGTGGCGCGGGTCGTACGGCGTGGCCACAGGCGCGCCGAGATAGACATCGCCCAGGCCGAGGACGACATAGGCGGCATCGAAGATGATGGATTTGACCGCCGCGATGTCGGGCAAGCCGTTGATGCGGCGGATGAACTCGATATTGTCCGGGCACCATGGCGCGTTCGGGCGCGTGGTCTCCTGGTATTTGCGCATCGCAAGGCGGATTTGCGCGTCGTTCCATGACAGCGGGAGCCAGAGCGTGCGGGTGTTCAGCACCATGTCATCGGGCGCGGGTAGGCCGGGCAGGGTTTCGGCGATGAGGCCGAGCAGCCGCGCGCGGGGGAGCAAAGCCGGGTTGAAATGCACTTGCAGGGTGCGGATGCCCGGCGTGAGGTCGATAATACCGGGGATGGCGGCTTGCCCCAGTGCGTCGCGCAGGGCCTGAACGCGCAGGCGAAGTTCGAAATCTAGTTTCTGCGGGCCGAATTCGATGAGAATGTTCTCATCCCCCGCGCGGCGGATGACGACATCGCCGAGGCTGATGAGAATCGGTGGGTCGCTGTCAGCCCGGGTGAAGCGGACGGTATCGCCGGGTTTGAGCTGGCCGAGTTTCCAGAGATCGGGCTGGGTGACGACCGCCGGGCAGACGAAGCCGCCCAGCGAGGGGCCGTCTGGCCCGAGCAGGATCGGCATGTCGCCCGTGAAGTCGATCGCGCCGATGGCGTAGGCGTTGTCGTGGATGTTGGAGGGGTGCAGCCCGGCCTCGCCGCCATCGGCGCGTGTCCAGGCGGGTTTGGGGCCGATCAGCCTTATGCCTGTGCGGTTGGAGTTGTGATGGACCTCATAACGTGCGGTGAACAGGGTTTCGATGTCGGCGGGCGCGAAGAAATCCGGCGTGCCGTGCGGGCCGTAGCGAACGGCAAGCTGCCAGTCATGCGTGAGGGGGGCGAAATCCGGCGTATCGGCGGGTGGCGTTATGGGCAGGTTGGCCAGGCGCAGCGTATCCCCCGCGCAGAGCGCAGCCCCGGTATGGCCGCCGAAGCCGCCGAGCATGAAGGTGGCGGTGCTGCCGAGATAATCCGGGGCCTTGATGCCACCCGCCACCGCGAGGTAGCTGCGCTGGCCGGGACCATTAATGGCCCCGAGGCTGAGGATTTGCCCCGGGCTGACGGCGATGGTGGTGTTGGGGGGGATATCGGCGCCATCCAGCGTTGCCTGCATGGCCGCACCGGTGAGCGCGATGCGGGTGGCGGTGTGGAATTGCAGTGTCGGGCCGAGCAAAGTGAGTTCCAGCGCCGTGGTGCCGGGCGGGTTGCCGACAAGCTGGTTGGCGGCGGTGAAGCTGCGCGGGTCCATGGGGCCGGAGGGGGGAATCCCGACCTCCCAGAACCCCAGCCTTCCGGGGATGGATTGCAGCGATGATTGCGCGCCGCCCTCCAGCACCGCGATGGTCGAGGGATGGAATTCAAAGCCCGCCAGCGTGCGCGTGGTCATGGTGCCAGCCGTGAATGCGGGCAGGCCGAGGATGCTCTGGCAATATTCGGCGTTGGTCTCCACCCCGCTGATATCGGCCTGTGCCAGCCCGGCGCGTAGGGACGCGATGGCGGCGGCGCGGGTGGGACCTGTGGCGATGAATTTGGCGAGCATGGGGTCGTAGAAGGGCGTGACCTCGGTGCCTGTTTCAACCCAGCTGTCCACGCGCAGCCCTGGCGGCGGGGTGAAATTGGTGATGCGGCCGCTGGCGGGGCGGAAATCCTCGGCGGGGATCTCAGCGTAGATCCGCGCCTCGATGGCGGCGCCATGGGCGATGAGCGTGGATTTTTCGGGCAAAATGAAGGACCCGGCGGCCTGCATCACCATCCAGGCGACGAGATCGACGCCGAACACCGCCTCGGTCACGCCGTGTTCAACCTGCAGGCGGGTATTGACCTCAAGGAAATAAAATTCTCCGGTATCGGCATCATAGACGAACTCGACCGTGCCGGCGGAGGCATAGGCGACCGAGGCGGCGAGCGCGACGGCGCAATCCTCAAGGCGCTGGCTGGTGGCGGGGGCGAGGTTCGGGGCTGGGGTTTCCTCGATGATTTTTTGGTGGCGTCGTTGCAGGGAGCAATCACGCGTGCCCAGGGCGATGACCTGGCCTTTGCCGTCACCGAAGATCTGCACCTCGATATGGCGCGCATTGGCGACGTATTTTTCCACGAACAAGGCGGCGTTGCCGAAATTATTGGCGGCCAGGCGGGCGATGCTGTCGAAGGATTGCGCGAGTTCGGCCGGGTTGTGGCAGAGCACCATGCCGATGCCGCCGCCGCCCGCCGAGCTTTTCAGCATCACCGGGTAGGTGATGCGCGCGGCTTCCGCCAAAGCATGGTCGGCGCCGGTGAGCAGGCCGGAGCCGGGGAGCAGCGGCACGCCAGCTTCCTGTGCGAGCGCCCTTGCGGTGTGTTTGAGCCCGAAATCCCGCAATTGGGCCTGGGTGGGGCCGATGAAGACGATGCCCGCCTCAGCCAGACGCGCGGCGAACTCCACACGTTCCGACAGGAACCCGTAACCAGGATGCACGGCATCGGCGCCGCAGCGCTTTGCCGCCTCGATGATCGCGTCCATATCCAGGTAGCTTTCCGACACGGCGGCGGGGCCGATGGCGATGGCCTCATCGGCGGCGAGCACGCCGGGGGCGAAACGGTCAGCCGCCGAATAAACCGCGACGCTGCTGATGTTCATGGCGCGCAGGGTGCGGCAGATGCGCACCAGGATTTCGCCGCGATTGGCGATCAGGATTTTTTTGAACATCAGGCGGTGGCGTGGCGCGGGCTTGGGCGTTTATGTGCTGTCATGGCGAGATGATGATGCGAATGGGCGTTGGCGTAAAACCATTGCAGGGGTTGTTTACTTGCGGGCAGTTCGAGATGAGCACCAGTACATCCATCGCGGCGCGCAGTTCGACATAGCCGCCAGGGGCGGAGAGCCCGTCATCGACCGTGAGTTCGCCGTTCGGGCGGATGGGGACGTTCATGAAAAAATTCACGTTCGAGACGAGATCGCGCTTGCCCATGCCGTATTTGGCAAGCTCGGTGAGGAAATTCTCCCGGCAGGCATGCATGAAGCGGGTCTCATGGCCGAAGCGGACGATGTTGGATTCGCAACTACAGGCGCCCGCGTTGGTGTCGTGGAAGGAACAGGTATCGGCGGTGATGGTCAGCATCTCCCGGCCTTCATTCGAGCGCAAGACAGACCCGGTTTGCAAATAATAGGGCCCGCCCAAAGCGGCCTGGGCGGCCAGCGTGTCTTGCGCGGAGTAACGCTCGGTTACGTCATGCGCGTTGTAGAACAGGGCATCGACCGCCTGTTGGCTTTCAAGGTCGATGATGCGCAGGCTCTGCCCGGCCTTCAGCGTGGCGGAGACGGGGGCGCGGGCGGGCACCAGGATATCGGTAATGATGTCGGTGGTCATGGCGCGAAGCCGCTATCGGTGTTGATGTAGCCGCGTTCAGCCTCGGGCGTGAAATGCCGGCAGAGATCGTCGGCGGGGGGTGGGGCGTGGGTGATGGTGACCTCAAGCGGGCCCGTGGCGGTTTGCACCGGGCTGAGGGCGTGCGGGGTGTTGGAGAGCGCGAGCAGGAGGTTCTGCTCGGCGCGGAGGTCTATGCTGCAACCGGGCGGTGGCGGGCGGAAGGACAGGCGGGCGGCTTCATCGGTGACTACGGGCGAGAACAGGCTGAGTGCCGGGCCGAGATCGCGCCGGGTGAGGCCGAATTTGGCGGCGGCGAGGCGCAGATTATCGCGCCCGTTGCGCGCGCCTTGGGCCTGGGTGGGGGTGTTGGGGCCGATCACGCTGTCATGCCCGGCGCCGGAATCCGCGATGATGGCGGCGAGCACGCGGCCCATGTCTGAGAACAATACGCGCCCCGTGGTGAGGTTTGTCGTCCATTGCAGTTTGAGTGTGTCGCCGGAATTATAACGCTCCGACGTCTCATCGGCGTTCCAGAGATACAAAGCGGCACCTGGGGTGCCCGTGGGGTTGGCGATGCGGATGACATCGAAGCGTTTGAGGCGCAGGCCGAGATAGGCGCCGGGCGGGAGGGTCTCGGATTTGAGGATGGGGCCGGGGCGTGGTGGGATGCCGGGGCTGGCGACCGGGCTGGCGGCGCGGGCGCGGGCAGCCTGTTGCAACGCCTCATAACGCGCACGGTATTGCGCCGGGGTGAGGCTGTTCAGGTCAAGCATGGGCGGCGCGCATGGGGGTGTCTCCGAGAATTGTTATTAATGAATATGAAGCAAACCCCGTGCCAGTATAGCTGGCATGGTGGTCACGCAATGACGGGTGTTAGCCGGACCCGCCCCGTTGCGTTTACCGGCGACATCTTTAGAACGAATCTGGAATGATTTTTGGTGGGGTCGGTTGATGGGGTCGGGCAGGGCGGAGGTTGGGCCGCCGCGTTTCCGCCGCGCCGCGCCGGATCTTGCGCGGCGTATCATGATGATGATGTTCGTGCTGTGCGCGCTGCCTGTGGGGTTGCTGACGGCTTTGGTAACGCCAGCCGGACAATCCCCCGACGAGCCGAACCATCTGGCGCGCGCGGCCGGGCTGTTGCATGGCGCGGTTCTGGCGGTGCGCAGGCCGGGTGGGCAGACCGGGGTGATGGTCGATACCGGGTTATATGTGGCATCGTTCGCGCCGGTTACGATGATCGGCGTACATCATGTGGTGACGGCATCGGGGTTTCTGGAGGACCGGGCACAATTGCCCGACCACAAGCTGATATTTGTTGATCTGCCGAATACGGCGGCGTATTTTCCCGCGCCCTATCTTCCCGCCACGCTCGGGCTGGCCCTGGGGCTGTTGGTGAAGGCGCCGCCCTTTGCGTGTTTTTTACTCGCAAGGCTGGGAATGTTGGCGGCGTTTCTGGCGTTGGGCGTGGCGGCCCTGTGGGTGGCGGCCTATGGCGAGGCGCTGTTGCTGACGGTTTTGCTGATGCCGATGACATTGTTCCTGGCCGGAACGGTGAATGAGGATGGTGTGTTGATCGGCATGGTGTGCCTGGCCTGTGCGGCGCTGACCCGGGGGGCGCAAGGGTGGCGGGTGCTGGCGCTGGTGTTGTTCGGGCTGTTTCTAGGCTCCAAGGCGCCTTATATCCCGCTGCTGGCCGTGTTTTTGTTGCCGCTCGCCGGGGGGCGTTTCCGGGCGCGGTTGCGCGATGTGCTGGTGACCGGCACAGCGGTGACATTATGGGTGGCGCTGATTACGGTGTTCGTGATTGTGCCGTTCGGGCAGCCTTTGCACCACCCGGGGCCGCTTTATACCGGTGACCCGTGGATCTGGCTGCACCAGACCGATGCAGCGGCGAATTTGCACATATTACTGGCCCGGCCGATCCGGTTTTTGGCGTTGCCGGTTTTTACCGAGGCGATATGGGGCGTGCAGATTCTGCGCGAGGCGGTGGGGGTGCTGGGCGCGTTGGAGATCCAGCTGCCGAACGGTTATTACGCCGCCTGGGCGGTGTGTGGCGGGGCGGCGCTGGTGGGGCTGGTGTTTGTGCGGCGGCCCGTGGCGGCGCGCCCAAGGGTGGCGGCGGGCAGCGCGTTGGTGGTCGGGTTTTTGCTGCTATTCACCTATTGGCTGTTGTTCATCGTGTTTTATCTGGACTGGACCGAGGTTGGGAACCTGGTCATAGATGGGGTGCAGGGGCGGTATATTTTGCCGATGCTGCCATTTTTGTTGTTCGCCGTGCCGGGCTGGCAGGGGCGCCTCGCGCTGCCGAAATTATGGCCTGCGCTGCCGACCCTGATGATGGGGTTGTTCGATATCGGGTATGTGCCGGTGAAGCTGGTCTGGACGTTTTATCTGCATTGATGGCGCGATTTATAGCGCCGACCTGACGGCATCCAATGCTGCCTGCCATGCCGCGCCGTTCGGCCCGCCCGCCTGGGCCATGGTTTTGTTGCCGCCGCCGCCCGTGCCGCCGACCGCGATGGCGGCGCGGCGGACCAGATCTACCGCGCCGTGACGGGCGGTGAGGTCATCGGAGACGGCGATGATGATGGCGGCTTTACCGCCCTCGGTGGCGATGAGGGCGATGACGCCTGAACCCTGCTCTTGCATAAGCTCGGTGGCGATGGGTTTAAGCTCGCGCGCCGCGATGTCTCCGACATGGCGGCCTGTGAAGCGGATGCCGTTGATCTCCTCGGCGGTGCCTGTGGCGGCGCCGAGGGCGAGTTTTTTTTGTAAATCCGAGACCTGGCGTTCCAGGCGTTTTTTGTCGTCAGACAGAGCGAGAATACGGGCGGGAAGCTCAGATGGTTGTACGCGCAGGGCGGCGGCGGCTTCGGCCAAAATGCGCGTCGTCGCCTCGATCTCGGCGATGGCGGCGGGACCGGCCACGGCCTCGATACGGCGGACGCCAGAGGAGACAGCACTTTCAGAGACGATGCGGAACAGGCCGATATCGCCGGTGCGGGTGACATGGGTGCCGCCGCAAAGCTCGATGGAATAGGCGGATTTGTCGTCATCCGGCGCGCCCATGGAAACGACACGGACTTCGTCGCCGTATTTTTCGCCGAACAGGGCCATGGCGCCGAGTTTGACGGCTTCATCGGGGGTCATGAGCCGGGTGGAGACCTCGGCGTTTTCGCGGATGCGGGCATTGACCTCGCGTTCCACGCCGGCGCGTTCGGCTTCGGTGATGGGGCGGGGCTGCGAGATGTCGAAGCGCAGCCGGTCTGGTGCGTTCAGCGAGCCTTTTTGCATGACATGCGGCCCAAGCGCGCGGCGGAGGGCCTCGTGCAGCAGATGCGTGGCGGAATGATGGGCGCGGATATTGGCGCGACGTTCATGATCAACCGTGAGCACCACGGCATCGCCCACGCGCACCGTGCCAGT
>JAQNCU010000482.1 GCA_029077775.1 Acidocella sp.
GTGGATGGCCGCAGGACATTCTGTTGATCTGGGGCTGATGCAGATCAACAGCGGCAATTTGCCCGCGCTGAGGATGAATGTGAACGAAGCGCTCAATCCTTGCGCTTCCTTGGCGGCCGGGGCCGCGGTGCTGCGGGCGGCTTATGGTGGTGGCCCGGTTAAGGCGGGGCAGCAGGCTGCTTTGCTGATGGCACTCTCGATCTACAACACCGGTTCGCCGCTCAAAGGCATTATGAATGGCTATGCCAGGAGGGTGATGCGCAATGTCAGCGCGGTCCCCGCCGCAGCCCCTTTGGTGCAAGCCGCACCTGCCAATGCCCCGGATATGCCGCCTGCCTGGAATGTCTCAGCCACTGGCGACTACACGCAAGCCCATGGCGCGCCATGGCTGGTTCCATTGGGTCTGGACATGGCCGGGCGCAACGCTGTGGCGACCGCTGATGCAGCTTCCCCACCCCAAACGATGAGGTCGCCATGATGGACATGATCACCCCGCTGCTTTTGGCGCATGCGCAGAAATTGCGCATAACCAGGTTTTGGCAGTTGGCGGCCCGAGCGTGGCCCTTGGCATTGGTGGCGGGAATGCTGGGCATTCCTGCACTCGCCTACGCCCAGACTGTCTCGGGTGGTGCCAGTCCGCAAACCATGATCAATAATGTTTGCACCTTCATCCTGGGGCCGTTCGGTGAGACGATCGCCGTTCTGGGGATTATCGGCATCGGGTTTTTGTTCATGTTCGGGCGGGCCTCGCTGGGGGTGATCGCGGGCATTATCGGCGGCATCGTCATCATGTTCGGGGCCTCTTATCTTGGCCAGACCCTTACCGGGGGCGGCTGAAATGGAGCCCTTGGAGGCTGATACGCTGTACCTCGCGGCGACCAGGCCAGCGATGTTCATGGGCGTGCCGCTGAGCCTGGGGGCCATGCTGC
Source organism: Acidocella sp. (assembly GCA_029077775.1). Classification (GTDB taxonomy): domain Bacteria; phylum Pseudomonadota; class Alphaproteobacteria; order Acetobacterales; family Acetobacteraceae; genus Acidocella. The sequence goes on from JAQNCU010000482.1 coordinate 930, forward strand.
TCATGCTGGCCGGGTTGATCGTCGTGATCTTCAAGAATCCCCTTTATCTGATGATCATGGCGCCGCTTTGGCTGGCAGCGCGTGAGCTGGTGGCGCGCGATTATAACGCGGTGGGCGTGGTGCTGCTGTATTTGCGCACGGCGGGCCGCTCGGTTGATGGCAAGCGCTGGGGCGGCGCGTCGGTGTCACCGGCGCCGGCTCATAGCCATCGCAATGGCCATGGGCGGGGGATGCTCGATGTGGGGTGATGCCAGCCGCACTGAGCGCGCCGCCTCGCAGTATCTGCCCTATATCGGGCATATCGGGCCGCAAACCATGCTCCTGGAAAACGGCGCGCTGCTGGCAATGGCGCATGTCGAGGGACAGGCTTTTGAGTTGGCTGACCACGCCGCGCGCAATGCAAGGCTGCGGCTGCTCAACACGCTGTATCGCAATCTGGCGGATGATAATGTCACCCTGCACACGCATCTGATCCGCCACGAGGATATGGACGCGGTTCCCGCCCGCCGGTTCCGCTCCGGTTTTGCCCGGGCCTTAAATGAAACTTACCGGCAAACCGCTCTGGATGGCCGGCTGTATCGGAATGATTATTTTGTGAGCCTGCTGGTCTCACCGCGCAGCCCGCTGGGCACGGGCATAGCTCAAAAATGGGCGCGCCGGGTGCGCAAAATACCGGAGACCTCGGAGGGGCTGGCGCGTGAGTTAGAGGATCGGTGGATTACTCTGGCGAATGGGCTGGAAGGGTTCAAAGTCCGGCGGCTGGGGGTGGTTGAGCGCGATGGGATCGCCTTCTCGGAAATCGCCGAAGCACTACGCTTGGTCATTACAGCCCGGCCCCTGCACGTGCCGATTGTCTCCGGGCATCTGGGGGATTCAATGTATACCGACCGCGTGATCTGCGGACGGCGGGGTATAGAAATCCGCGCGCCGGATAAAAGCCTGTTCGGGACGATTTTCTCATTCCGGGAATATCCGGCCAAGACCAGGCCGGGGATGCTGAACACGCTGCTTTCGGTACCGTTCCCCATCGTGCTGTCGCAATCCTTTGCCTTCGTTACCCGCGCCCAGGCGCAGGACCGGCTTTCCTTGAAAACCGCGCAGATGCTGGGCGCGCAGG
>JAQNCU010000483.1 GCA_029077775.1 Acidocella sp.
GTCGCGGAGCGAGCTTGAGCTCGCCGCAGAAGGTCCGTGAATATCTCTCGATGCGGCTCGGGTACCTGGACTATGAAGTGTTCGGACTCATCCTGGTCGATAGCCATCATCGGGTCATCGAGTACGTCGAACTCTTCCGCGGAACTCTAGAAGCAGCCAGCGTTTACCCGCGCGAAGTGGTGAAGCGGGTGCTGGACAAACAGGCGGCGGCCTGCCTTCTGGTTCATAACCACCCCAGCCAGGTCGGCGAGTTCAGTCACGCCGACGAGCTCATCACCACGCGGTTGAAAGAGGTCCTGCAAGGGATCGATGTCCGCATCCTGGACCACCTGCTCGTCACGGGCAGCACCGTGGTCAGCATGGCGGAGCTGGGGCGTCTCTGAGGGGGGCTCCGGCCCCCGTTTGCTTCGCCCGTCTGCGCAGAATTGACGGGTTGCGTTCAAGGCGCGGAGAATAATCTTTGGCCATTTTCGTATCAGATCAGAGTTTGCAGCGTATTGCGCATCGCCGGCGCATCTGGCCATGCGGACAATGCAGAGGTGCACGCGTCTATTATGATCAGTACGCCGAAGCTCAGCACTCAACAAATTGGCAAGCTGGGCGAACTGCTCGTGCAATACCGTTTGCTATCTTTCGGCATCGAATCCGCACCAATGACCACCGACAGTGGCATTGATCTCGTTGCTTATTCGTCAAGTCGTGAGAAGGTATTCACAATCCAAGTCAAAACCAACCTCAAGCCAAAACCTGGCGGCGGTAAGGGAAAGGCGGCTCTTGATTGGCGGGTGCCTCAAGAATCACCTGCTCAACTTTTCGCGCTTGTTGACCTATCCAAAGATCGCATTTGGACGCTTAATTAAGCAGAGTTGAAGAGGCACGCAAAACAGCAAACGACCGGCCACCTTCACATTTATATGTACACCGCGCCAGATGTAAAGCGTCGCAAAACGTCGCTAATTGCTATGGTCGACGAGTTTCAACATTTTCGCATCGAAAATCGCGTTGATTTGTTTCTCTAGTCAGCCGCAATCGGTGCCGCCTTGGAGATCACTGTCATCAGCCACACGTTCCATGCGCATATGAGAGCCGAATGGTAAGTCTGGTAGAACGCTTCGAATCCTTTATAAAGACGGTTCGTGGGTTCGAGAGTATCGACGAGGTGCTCAAGGACAGCCGCGTCGATGGCAAGAAGCGAGCGGACTACCTTCTATGGAATCGGCAAGACGATGGCTCCATTCGTTATCCACATAACGATGGGGTGATCGTGTTATCCGAGGCACATACAGACGTTAGCAAGGGTGGACGTGGGGCACCATGCTTTTCATCGCCGACCCCGCACACCAAGGTCGAAAACCTTGTCCAGGAATTCTCGGCGTCCCTTGTTCATGGGTGGGCGGGCTTCAACGGGCTACCCGTTATGCGTCAGGAGTCATTTCGCATATAGGGGCTGAACGGGAGCGCCAATGTTGGCGAATCTCCGGGAGGCGCGTTCCTTTGGCAATTCCGCGTGGGTCTGCTAACCGTCAACAAGACGCGGTGATAGGTTGTCTCACAAAGGGTAAGTTCCGGGACGATTCCGGCGGCTTTCGGAATCAGCGACTTGGCGATCCCGAAAGTCGGTCTCAAATCAGAATGCGCTCGATCTCATCGAGGCTGACCTGGTCGTTGCGCCGATCATAGAGGCCGGTGGTGCGGGCGCTCTCATGATTGGCCATCTGCTGGGCGATCTCGAGCTTGCCGCCGTTGCGTAAATATTCGGTAATGCCGGTGGCACGAAACGTGTGGCAGCCGATCTCGGTGCGAATGCCGGCGGTGCGCGCGCGGCGCCGGATCATGCGCCACACATCGACCGGCGCCATCGGTCGGTCCGTGAACTCCCCGGCGCGTCCTGTCAGGCTCGGATAGAGCCAGGCTTTGCGGTCGCCGCCTCGGCAGACGAAGTATTCCTCGAGATACGTATCGAGCGTGTGGTGGCAGGGCATGTCGTGCCGTTTGCCACCTTTCTCATGCAAGCGCACCCAGGTGCGCTTGCCCTGCGTGT
>JAQNCU010000484.1 GCA_029077775.1 Acidocella sp.
GAACATGGCAGCGCGCACGCAGGCCAGGGACCTGACCGCCTGGGCAACCGTGTTCGGGATGTCGTGCAGCTTCAGGTCGAGAAAAATCTCATTGCCCGCCGCCACGGCCAAACCCGCGGGTCCATTGGCTAAAAAATACTCCAGACCGAATTTCACCATCCCGCAATGCGGCCCCACCGCGCGGATGAGCGCCGCCGCCACGGCCGGGTCGGGCGTGTCGATCGCCGCGATGAGCCTCTTTGTCACAAAGATTTAGTCGGAACGGAGGGCGGGATGTTCAACCTCGCCTCCAACGCCGCAACCTTGCCCTCGGCACGTTTGGCCCGGCGGCCAGCGGCAAACCGGGTGGGCGCATGGAACAGCAACCCCAACAAAAAGCCCACAGCCAGCACCGCCAGCACGATGGCACCCAGCGGCAGCGCCACCAGGAACCCGAATGGCCAGAACCCGATATCCACCGCCTGACGGTTCGAGAGCAGGAAGATCACCAGCCCCAGAATGACGACAAAACCGATGAAGGTCTTGATGAGCTTCAAATTTTTACGCCGACATTCTTTTTGCCCACAGGCGCGGTCATGGGCTTGTTGATGCGTTCGCGCAACTCCTTCCCCGCCTTGAAAAACGGCACGGATTTCTGCGCGACGTCAACCGTCTACCCGGTGCGCGGGTTGCGGCCCGCCCGGGCGTCACGCCGCTTGACCGTGAACGCGCCGAAGCCTCGCAACTCCACACGGGCGCCACGCGCCAGTGCGCCTGTCATTTCATCGAATAACGCCGCGACAATGCGCTCAACATCAGCCACCGTCAGATGCGGATTATCCTCCGCCAACCCGGCGATCAGTTCCGAACGTGTCATCTCACCCTCCCCACCCCATTACAACGATGCCAGGACGGCACGACCCGGTCAATAAACGTTTGTGATTACCGGGTTTTTTTCATATTCAACAAAAAACCCCAGTGACCTGCGTCACTGGGGTTTTTTATAAACAGCCCCGAGACCTTAATCCTCGGTCTGCTGGTTACGGCGGCGAATGGCAGCACCCAGAATGTCGCCCAGTGACGCACCGGAATCCGATGAGCCAAATTCGGCAACCGCCGTCTTGTCCTCGTCGATTTCCTTGCCCTTCACCGTCAGTTGCAGCTTGCGGGCGGCGCGGTCCACCGCCGTGATTTTCGCATCCAGCGTGTCGCCAACCGCAAAACGCTCAGAACGCTGCTCGGCCTTGTCACGCGCCAGCTCGGCCCGGCGGATAAAGCCTGTCAGCACCTCGTCCACCTTCACCTCGATGCCATTGGCCTGCACCGCTGTCACCACACAGGTCACAATCTGGCCCTTCTGGATCTTGTCCAGCACGCCAGCGGCGGGGTCGACCTCAAGCTGTTTCACGCCCAGGCTGATGCGCTCTTTCTCGACATCGACATCGAGCACCTTGGCTTTGACCACATCGCCCTTGTTGTACTTGGTGATCGCGGTCTCACCGGTATCGTCCCAGGACAGGTCAGACATATGGATCATACCGTCGATCTCGGGGCCGATGGCAATGAACAGGCCGAATTCAGTGATGTTGCGGATTTCACCCTCAACCAGCGTGCCGATCGGGTGCTCGTCGAGGAACTCCTCCCACGGGTTGCGGGTCACCTGTTTGAGCCCAAGCGAGATGCGGCGCTTCGAGGCATCGACATCCAGCACCACCACATCCACTTCCTGGCTGGTCGAGACGATCTTGCCGGGATGCGCGTTCTTTTTGGTCCAGGACATTTCGGAGACATGCACGAGCCCTTCGACCCCGGCCTCCAGTTCTACAAACGCGCCATAATCGGTGATGTTGGTCACGCGGCCCGAGGCCTTGATCCCTGGCGGGTATTTGGCGTCCACGCCCTCCCACGGGTCGGCTTCCAGCTGCTTCATGCCAAGCGAGATGCGCTGTGTATCGGCATTGAAGCGGATCACCTGCACCTTGACCGGTTGGCCGATAACCAGGGCTTCCGCCGGGTGGTTGATGCGCTTCCAGGCGATGTCGGTCACATGCAGCAGGCCATC
>JAQNCU010000082.1 GCA_029077775.1 Acidocella sp.
TGCGTTGGCAGCAGCGGCCAGGGCGGCAGCATCGCCTTCGGTGGCCAGCACATCGACCCTGGCATATTTGAAAAACGCATCGGCCACGCTGACCTGCTCATACCGCGCGAGGCTGGTCGTCACCCCACGGAGCGTGACAACAGGCGGCAACACCGCGCGCAGCAGGGCAAGGCTCTCGGCGATCAGCCCATCCATGCCACAGCCCGGCGCATACCATTCCAGCATCGTGAATTCCGGCGCGTGGGTGTCGCTCCATGGCTCATCGCGCCACACCCGGGCGAGCTGAAAAATCGGCCCCGCACCACCCGCCAGCAGCTTTTTCATCGCGAATTCCGGGCTCGTATGCAGATAATGTTCACCCGCCCGGATGGCGCGCAGATGCACCTCCTCGCCCGGCGTTACCACCGCATAGGGTGTTTCAACCTCGGTATAGCCACGCGCGGCAAAAAACGCCCGCACGCCCTGGGCCACCAGATTACGGCGGCGCAGCCCCCCCATGCGGTCCGGCAAATGCTCCCAGGGTTGAGCCATATCACTTCCCATTCTACTCACAGGCTTATGCCAGATGGATCGCCGCCGCCCAACCTCACGCTCCGTTCCCCCAAAACACTCGCCACAGCCGGGCTTATCGCCGAGGTTGACATCCCCATGATCGAGGCGGTTGCGGCGCGTTATGCCATCGCCATCCCGCCTGCCCTCGCCGCCCTGATCACGGCACCAAATGACCCCATCGGACGGCAATTCATACCGCACGCGGATGAGTTGATCACCGCCTTGCATGAGAGCACCGACCCCATCGCTGATGAGGCGCTCTCCCCGGTATTGGGCCTTGTGCATCGTTACCCCGACCGCGCTTTGCTGAAACCATTGCTCGCCTGCCCGGTCTATTGCCGGTTCTGTTTCCGGCGTGAACAAATAGGGCCAGATGGCGGGTTGCTGACCCAGGCGCAACTCGGCGCCACCTATGAGTATCTGCGCGCCCATCCCGGCATAAGGGAGGTGATTTTAACCGGCGGCGACCCACTGATCCTCTCACCCCGGCGGCTTGGGGATATTCTGGCAAACCTCTCATCCATCCCGCATATCGAGGTCTTGCGCATCCATACCCGCGTGCCGGTCGCCGACCCGTCTCTGGTCACCGAGGATCTGGCCTCGGCGCTGGACATCACCACCCCGCTTTTCATCGCGGTCCATATCAACCACGCGGCTGAGCTGACAGCGGCGGCATGTGCCGCCCTCAACCTATTGCAGCGCCGGGCCATTCCCATTCTGGGGCAGAGTGTGTTGCTGGCCGGTGTGAATGACACCGAGGCATTGCTGGCCGATCTGTTCCGCGCCATGCTGCGCGCCCGGATCAAGCCCTATTATCTCCACCAATTAGACGCCGCCCCAGGGACCGCGAGATTTTACGTCTCGCCTGAGCGCGGACGGGCGCTGATGGCGGCATTGCGCGGCAAAATCAGCGGCACGGCTTTGCCCGTCTATGTGTTCGAGCAACCGGGCGGCGCCGGTAAATTACCGTTATAGGCGTCATCGGGGTTCAAAACGCCATGCTCATATTCGCGTGGACCTCCTGTGCATGCCAATTGCCCGCGACAGCGGCATCGTATCCGGCGCTGAACGTAAAGCGCCCTTGACTGGCGGCCAGCCGCACGCCGACCTCGCCCGCGAGCGGCTCAAGCCCTACCGGTGCGGCTGAAAATGCCGTTCCGTCGGCCGCCAGCATATCGGTGCGCCAGTTACCGCCCATCTGATAATCGAGCCCGATATCAGCCGACGGAGCGACCAGAATGCCCGATCCGGTGACGAATTTCCGGCTGATGTTCATGCGTAAATCGGCCAACGCCGTAAATTCACGGGTAGCGGCGCTGGACAGCGCGAAGCCCGGCTGTGCGGCCTGCTCGCGCATCCCACTCATGGACGTTTGCGCCAGCCGCACGCCCGCCGATGGCGACAATGCCCATGGCCCGGATGATAGCGGCATGGCCAGCCGCATGGCCCCGGCAAATTCATGGCCGCTCGCCTGCCCGCTCGCGTTTCCCGCCCCGGTGGCGCGCGTCGTGGTCTGGCGGAGAAACCCTTCCTGGATGTCGCCCGCCAGCACCAGGCCGCCGAGGGGCTGCGAACCATAAAGACCAAACCGGACCGTGCCGATACGCGCCGTGCCCGCCTGCACATCGTGCAGCGCCAGCGTGTCATAGCCGATGACAACACCAATTCGCGCGCCGTTTACACCCACTTGCCGGTCGATCCCCGCCAAAACGCCGGGGTCCTGGCTGGTGTAGCTGCCATTCACGTGCAAATCCGCCTGCGATGCTTCAATCCAGCCGCCAGCCCGGCAAAAGGCCCCGGCCAATGAAGCTGCCATTGCGGCCTGACCCAAGCCATACGGCGCCGCCACATGCGGCGCGCAGGATGGGGCCGCACCCGGCACCGCATGGTCCAGGATCTGCTCGCTGCTTCGCCCTGCGCTTGAAGCTGCCGCCTGGTCGGCTTCGGCAAACAGGGCATCATCAGGCGGCGACACCGTGAAGCTGTTGGCCACCACCAGGGCCACGCTCTGCGATAATGCGACCACCGCCAGACCAACGGGCGCCAAAACAGGTGCCGACACCGACGATGTTGCGGGCAATGCGGCGGGCGCTTGGGGCGAAGCAGGGGATAAAGCCTGGGGTGAAGCGGGGGCAACCGGCGCTGCCACGGGCACCGGCGCCGCCATGTCGGCGCTTGGGGATGCAGGTGCCGCCGTGCCAGAAATTTCTGTGCTGGAGACCGCAGAAAACGCCCCGGCAACGCCGCCCGTCGCACTTAAAAAACCCTCGGTCACCGGCGCATAACTCCCCGGGGCCAGGATATAAACCAGCCTTCCGGCAAGCGTGACATTCCCCATAATGGAAAATTGCGTGCTGGCCGTGGGGGTTACATAAACCAGCATGGTGCCGCCCGCGTGCTGGGTGAAATTTCCTGTCAGCGCCAGAGGCACCCCGATAATGCCCGGTTGCAGCGTGCCGTCATTGGTGACGTTCTGAACATCCCATTGCCCGGATGCCGTCCAGTCAGCGCCGGGCGCAACATTCACCGCGCCCTGGTCGCCAAACCCTGTGATATCCGAGGATAATTGCCCGCTGCCAGATAGCGTGATCTGGTCATTCGCACCACTGGCCGCAATCGCGCCGGTCAGCGCGGCCCCCGTCCCGAGGATCAGGCTGTCGGCGTTGCCCTGAAACGAGATCGCGTCGCCACCGACCTGGCTTGAGGCGATGACGCCACTATTGTCGATCATGGTATTATCCCCCGTGACGAGGATACCCGTTACCCCGGCAATGCTGCCCGTGTTCTGCAGCCGGTCGCCGCCACCCAGAACGGCACCGGCCAGATGATTATCCAATATGCTGCCCGCATTATTGACGACCACGTTATCCCCGGCCTGAAGCCCGATGCTGCTCCCCTCGACCAGCCCGCCCGCCAAATTGGTCAGGGTACCGCCATTGGCGAGTCGCACACCGGTATTGCCGCCGGAAATCGTGCCACCATTTTGCAGCGACCCCGCCCCGAACAGACGCACACCGATATTGCCGCCATCGATCTCGCCCGTATTATCAATCGCCGCGCCCGCCACCACACCGACAAGCCCGTCGATCCCGCCGGTTATGGTCCCGGCATTGTTCACCTGATCGGCACCGCCCAGATACACGCCGAAATCCGGCCCGCTGACGATCCCGGCATTCAGGATCGAGGCACCCGTGCCGCCGACGTAAATACCCGTGTACCCGCCGACCAGCCGCCCGCTTGCGAGGTTGGTAACATTGCCGCCCGTGTACAATGACACCGCATCGCCGCTGGTCGCCAGGATCACCCCGCCATTGGTGAGCGACGCGCCGCCATTGGCGATATACACGCCGATATGCACGGCGCTGATCGTGCCACCTTCCTCGTTCACCGTGGTACCGCCAGCATCCAGGCTGATCCCGTCAAACCCGGCGGCGATCAAACCCGCATTGCTGACCTGGCCCGCATGACCCTGGATCAACACGCCATAGCCTGAGGCACTTATGCGTCCCAACACGGCGTTGCTGAGTGTACCGCCGGAGGTCAACATAATGCCGGTACCACCGGATAAAATAAAACCGGCATTCGCGATATCGCCCGCCGCCCCGTACAGTCCATTGCCCGCCAGCGGGGCGATCGTGGTGCCAGCCGTGATGCTGACCGCCACATTTGCTGGGTAATTTGCAAGATCGACGCTGGCATTTTGGTCGGTGCCCAGCACGGTCTGCGCCGCCGCATGGTCCGGGACCAAAATTCCGGCGGTCATCGCCAGCGGCAGCACGCCCAGAACCAGGGCTGCGTTTGCGGGCATTGAGACCATCCGGTTCAGCTGGCCAATTGTCTCATCTGCGGTGGTTTTCATCTGAACTGCCTTTCGGTGCACCCGGCGGCACCGAGGGGTACAACCTGTAGTCGCAACCATACGCAGCATCCTCTGAATCGATCGTTAATCGCGAAAACGGCGCAAAGAGCCAGTTTTTAGCATCACCCGGGGCGCGGGTCCGAGATATTTAACGCGCGACGCCACCCCGGTAACCCTGAGACGCGACCCGCTCCCTTGCCGAACGGCGAGCGGCGGCGTAAGCCCCCGCATCGCGTTTGGTAGTTCTTTTTCCAGGTAGATCATCCCCATGAAACAACAGGCAAACCTTATCCGTGCCGGACAGGTTATCGAGCATGAAGGCAATCGCTGGACAGTGCTGAAGCAGCAGATCATCACGCCGGGCAAAGGCGGGGCCTTTATTCAGGTTGAGATGCGCAATTTGAAAACCGGCAACAAAACCAATGAACGCTGGCGCACCGCCGACACCGTGGAGCGCCTGACCACCGAGGATAAAGACTACACCTATTCATACACCGATGGTGAGAACCTGGTGCTGATGGACGGCGAGACCTTCGAGCAATTCATGGTTCCCACCGCGATCCTGGGCGATCAGGCACCGTTTTTGCAAGATAACATGCCGGTTTCCATCGGGCTGGTTGAGGGTGATCCCGTCTCCATTACGCTACCGCCGCATGTCACGCTGGAAATCATCGAGGCGGACCCCGTGGTCAAAGGCCAGACCGCTTCATCCTCCTATAAGCCCGCGAAACTCTCCAACGGGGTGAAAACCCTGGTGCCGCCGTTTATCGAGGCCGGGGAGCGCGTGGTGGTGCGCACCGAGGATGGCAGCTACGTGGAGCGGGCGAAGGGATAGCCCGATAGCGCCGGTTATCCTCCAGCCCTTGAACGGAACCCGACCACCATGATGCCCCGCCTCTCTGCGCATATGACCGTCATGCAGGCCGCCGCGCAAAAAGCCGCCAAACGCCTGCTGCGGGATTTCAACGAGGTTGAGAACCTCCAGGTCTCGGTGAAAGGCCCCAGCGATTTCGTCAGCCAGGCGGATTTGCGCGCCGAGCAAAGCCTGCGCGAGGATTTAGAGAAAGCCCGGCCGGGCTATGCGATGCTGATGGAGGAATCCGGCGCTTCGGGGTCAGATAAATGGTCCTGGCGCTGGGTGGTGGACCCGCTGGACGGCACGACGAATTTTTTGCACGGCATCCCGCATTGGGCGATCTCCATCGCGCTGGAACGGCGTCTGCCCGATGGCAATAGCGAGATCGCGGCGGGTGTGGTCTATGCCCCCGCTGCCAATGAGATGTTCTGGGCGGAAAAGGGTGTCGGCGCGTATCTGAACGATAAACGCCTGCGGGTCTCCGCCCGGCGGGAGTATAAGGACGCGGTGTTCGCCACGGGTGTACCCTTCGCCGCCACATCCGCCGCCAACCGCCTGGCTTTCGCGCGCACGCTCAGCACCATCATGCCGCAGGTCGCGGGCATCCGCCGGTTCGGCGCGGCGGCCCTGGATCTCGCCTGGACCGCCGCCGGGCGTTATGACGGCTATTGGGAAATGGGCATCAAGCCGTGGGACATCGCGGCTGGCATGTTGATTGTGCGCGAGGCTGGGGGGTACGCCACCGATGAGTCGGGCAAGGACGTCGTGGCGGACATCGTTGTCGCCGCAAACCCGCATCTCCACCCCAAATTGCTCACATTGGTGCAAGACGGTCTGGCGGCAGCCAAGGGTTGAGTTTAAGGTTTCCAGGTGAAATGTTGGTTCCTCCTGGTCATTATTGGTATCGGCGCACCGCTCAGCGCCCGTGCGCAGGTCAGCGTCAACCCGGCCGCTCTCGCGCAATTGGCCGGACTACCACCGGTTTCGGCTTCCGCCCCGGCGGCGCGGCGGCCCGCCTTGGTTGTCCACCACCCGCGCCACACACCGCGTATCATCCCAAATCACCATAAAGCGGCGGTCATCGTTGCTATGGCACATCCTGCCCCGGCGACACCGATATCGCCGCCGCCCGCCAAGCCCATCGTGTTGGCACCTTTATCGGTAATTTTCGCGCCGGGCAGTGCCGCCTTGCCGCAAGGCGCCCCCGTGGCACTGCGTCCGTTCTGCCATGCGGCCCAATATATCCGCATCGACGCCCACGCCCCGCCCGGCGCGGACGGTGCCTCAGGCGCGATGCGGCTCTCATTGGCGCGGGCCATGGCGGTGCGCGATGCCCTTGCCGCCTGCGGCGCGGCACCAACGCTCTTATTGCCCCGCGCCCTTGGCAGCCTGGCGGGGGCGGATAACAATGTAACGACGATCAGTTCAGGACCGCAAAAATGACCAGGCCGAAGAATTTCCTCATCCGCATGATCATTTTCTGCCTCGTGGTCTATGGCGTCGCCGCGATCATCTCGCCAGACCTCGCCCGGTTCTACATGGCCAACCCGCTGGTCAATTCGGTCATCGTGCTGGTGGAACTGTTCGGCGTGTTCTGGAATTTGCGCCAGGTGCAAAGGCTGAACCCCGAGGTCGACTGGGTTGAGGGGTTCCGCCGCCAGCGCCAGAAACTCGAGCAGGCGACACCGCCGGTCCTGCTCGCCCCCATGGCCCGCATGTTGCAAGGCCGCGCCGATGGCGAGCGCCGGATCACCCTGTCGGGTCAGGCGATGCGCACCATCCTCGATGGCATCGCCAGCCGTTTGGATGAAAGCCGCGAGCTTTCACGGTACGTCACCGGGGTTATGATCTTCCTCGGCCTGCTGGGCACGTTCTGGGGGCTGTTGCACACGGTCTCATCGGTCGCGGCGGTGATCAATGGCATGAACCTCGCGGGCGGGGACGTGAACGGCATGTTCACGCAGCTGAAATCCGGGCTGGCCGGCCCGCTGGCGGGCATGGGCACGGCCTTTTCATCGTCGATGTTTGGGCTTTCCGGCGCGTTGATATTGGGCTTCCTGGACCTTACCGCCGGGCAGGCGATGAACCGGTTTTATAACGAGCTTGAGGAATGGCTGGCTGGCCTCACCCGGCTTTCCACCGGCGTGTTGGGTGGCGATGGTGAAAGCTCGGTGCCGGTCTATGTCCAGGCTTTGCTCGAACAATCCGCCGAGACCATGGAATCCCTCCAGCGTGTTCTGGCGCGCGGCGAGGATGGCCGGGCACAGGGCAATGCCGCCTTGTTCTCACTCAATGAACGCATGGCCACCCTGTCTGATACCTTACGCGCCAACCAGCAATTGATGGTGAAACTGGCGGAGGCGCAGGTGGCACTCGGCCCGGCGCTGGCCCGGCTGGGCGAGCCGCGCGGTGCCGGCGATGACATCTCTCGCGCGCATTTGCGCAACATTGAATTGCTGCTCAACCGGCTGCTGGCCGAGACCGAGCAGGGCCGGGTGCAAACCACGGCTGAACTGCGCAGCGACCTTAAAATGCTCACCCGCACCATCGCCGCCGTGGCGGACACGCCCCGGGCATGAGCCGTAAGCGCGGCGGCAGCAATGGGCTGGATGCCTGGCCCGGTTATGTGGATGCGCTCTCCACGCTGCTCATGGTCACAATTTTTGTCCTGCTGGTCTTCGTGCTGGCCGAGGCATTTTTGTCATCCGCCCTGACCGGCAGCGACAACACAATCTCCCTGCTGCGCAACCAGCTCGCCCAATTATCCCAGAGCCTGGCGATGGAGACCACCAAGGATACCAGCCTGACCCAGGAACTCGCCGCGTTGAACAGCCAGATGGCGGCGGCACAGGCCGCAAATGCCGGGCTGACCCAGCAACTGAGCAGCGCCAACGCCACCATCACGGGATTGCAAACCCAGGCGCAGGGGCTGCAATCGCAATTATCCGACGCCCAGGCATCGGCCGCCGCCGCCAGCGGGCGGATGGCGGCTTTACAGGCTCAAATGGCCAGCGACGCCGCGGATGAGACGAATGCCGGGCTGCAAATCCAGCTTTCCGCCCAGCGCAAGCTCAACAAGCAGCAATCCGACCAAATGGCTTTGCTGAACCAGCAGATCGCGGCCATGCGCCTGCAACTCGCCACCCTGAACGCGGCACTTGATGCCGCCCAGGCTGCCGATAAAAAAGACAATGTGCAGATCGCCGATCTTGGCAAACAATTAAACGAGGCGCTGGCCCGTAAGGTGGAAGAATTACAGCAATATCAGAGCGCCTTTTTCCACGCGATGCGCGACGCCTTGGCCAATGAGCCCAATATAAAAATCGTCGGTGATCGTTTCGTGTTCGAGAGCGATGTGCTGTTCCCGGTCGATCAGGCGACACTCACCCCGGCAGGTACCGCTGAAATCGGTCAGGTGGCCGTCGCGGTCAAAAACATCGCCGCGAAAATCCCTACGAATGTAAACTGGATTCTCTCGGTCGATGGCTACGCCGACGCCCAGCCGATCACCGGCGGGCCGTTTACCTCGAATTTCGACCTCTCCGCCGCCCGCGCGCTGACCGTGCTGCATCTGCTGGTCCAGGATGGTGTGCCGGAATCGCGGATCGCCGCCACCGCGCTCGGCGCCAACAACCCGATCGCAGCCGGCAACACCCCTTCTGCCTATGCGCAAAACCGGCGGATCGAATTTAGGCTGACGACACCCTGAGCCGCCACACCCTTTGTGATGAACCCTGACCCCACCCTGCTCGCCGCCAAAACCGCCGCGCGAGAGGCTGCCCTGACCCGCCGCGCGGGCTGTAACCCGGCATTGGGCTATCGTCTCACCGAATATTTGCTGCGCGACCTGCCCCCACCAGCCGGCGCCATCATCGCCGGATTCTGGCCATTGCCTGGGGAAATTGATATCCGCCACGTGCTGCACGCCCTGGCGGAACGCAGCCATAAAATATGCCTGCCGGAAACACCCAGACGCGGCTCGCCATTGAATTTCCGCCATTGGTGGCCCGGCGCGGCCATGTTGCCAGGCCGCTTTGGCACGCAGCATCCGGCGGGCGAGATCTTGGTACCCGATTTTATCCTGGTGCCGTTACTGGCATTCGACCGGCAAGGTCACCGCCTGGGCTATGGCGGCGGGTATTACGACCGCACCATGGCCACATTGCCCTGGGCATACCGTCTGGGCTGCGCCTTTGCCGCCCAGGAGATACCAGCCGTGCCAGTGGCGACAACCGACATAACTTTACACGCCGTGGTCACGGAACTGGGCATCATCCACGCCCAATTGAAACCATCCGGGTGAGATCATTGTCCGATCCCACCCGAACATCCGCGTGTTACGCCGCGCGGGAGAACTGACGCTTCTCGCCATATTGCGGACGCTTTGGCTTGCGCACGATCATGTCCGGGTGGCGCTGTGGTTTTTTCGCAGGCTGTGCGTGGGCGGGGCGGGTGCCGCTTGCCACGTCCATCTTCACGCCGGTCAGTTTCTCGATCGCGTTCAAATAGGTCAGCTCCGTCGCATCGCAGAACGCCACGGCCAGCCCCTTGGCCCCGTTGCGCGCGGTGCGGCCGATGCGGTGAACATAGCTCTCCGGCTCGTTCGGCAGCTCGTAGTTGATGACATGGGACACGCCCAGAACATCAATGCCACGCGCCGCAAGGTCGGTTGCGACCAGCACGCGCACACGGCCCGCGCGGAAATCCTCCAACGCCCGCTGCCGCGCATTCTGGCCGAGATTGCCATGCATCGCGGTGGCCGAGAATTTCTCCGCGTTCAACTGCAACGCCACGCGGTCCGCGCCACGCTTGGTGCGCGTAAACACGATCGCGCGGGTCATCGCCGGGTCACGCAGCAGCGAGG
>JAQNCU010000083.1 GCA_029077775.1 Acidocella sp.
GCAAGCAGGACATACCGGCTTGCGGCCGTTTTTTATGGATGACCTGAACAGGAAAGATACGGGGCGCGGGGAACACACGAAGCAGGATGAGATATGCCGACCAATAATCAGTTGATCGCCAAGGGCCGTGAGCCCGCGCCGAAGCGTAATAAGGTGCCAGCCCTTGAGGGTTGCCCCCAGAAGCGCGGCGTTTGCACGCGGGTTTATACGACGACCCCGAAAAAGCCGAACTCCGCGCTGCGTAAAGTGGCGAAGGTGCGCTTGACCAACGGGTTTGAGGTGGTGAGCTACATTCCCGGCGAGGGCCATAACCTCCAGGAACACTCGGTGGTGTTGATCCGTGGTGGCCGCGTGAAGGATTTGCCTGGCGTGCGTTATCATATTTTGCGTGGCGTGCTCGATACGCAGGGCCTGCCGAAGCGTCGCAAGCGCCGTTCGCTCTACGGCGCGAAGCGGCCGAAGTAAGGGGAGACAGAGCCATGAGCAGACGCCGCCGCGCCGTAAAACGCGAAGTCCTCCCGGATGCGAAGTTCGGGGACATCGTGATCAGCCGTTTCATGAATGTGCTGATGTATGATGGCAAAAAATCCGCCGCCGAGGGCATTGTCTATGGTGCGCTCGATGTTTTGAAAAAGCGCGGCGGGGCGAATGCCGACCCGGTGCGGTTGTTTCATGAGGCGCTGGACAATGTGAAGCCAGCGATTGAAGTGCGCTCGCGCCGCGTGGGCGGGGCCACTTATCAGGTGCCTGTCGAAGTGCGCAGTGAGCGCCGTCAGGCTTTGGCGATCCGCTGGATCATCGATTCCGCCCGCAAGCGTGGTGAGCACACGATGGAGGAGCGGCTTTCCAACGAGTTGCAGGATGCGGTGAATAACCGTGGTTCTGCGGTTAAAAAGCGCGAAGACACCCACCGGATGGCCGAGGCCAACAAAGCCTTCAGCCATTATCGCTGGTAAGACCGAAACCTTTATTTTTAGCCCGCACGGAGCAGTCATATGGCCAAAGCGAAATTTGAGCGGAACAAGCCGCATGTGAACATTGGCACGATCGGCCACGTCGATCATGGCAAGACATCACTGACAGCCGCGATCACCAAGGTGCTGGCAAAGTCCGGCGGGGCGACCTTTACCGCCTATGACATGATCGACAAGGCCCCCGAGGAACGCGCGCGCGGCATCACGATCTCGACCGCGCATGTGGAGTACGAGACCGCGAACCGTCATTACGCGCATGTGGATTGCCCCGGCCATGCCGACTATGTGAAGAACATGATCACCGGTGCCGCCCAGATGGATGGCGCGATTTTGGTGGTGTCCGCCGCTGATGGCCCGATGCCGCAGACCCGTGAGCACATTCTGCTCGCCCGCCAGGTTGGCGTGCCGGCGCTGGTCGTGTTCCTGAACAAGATGGATCTGGCCGACCCCGATCTGGTTGAGCTGGTTGAGATGGAAGTGCGCGAGCTGCTGAGCAAATACGGCTTCGATGGCGATAATATCCCCATCGTCAAAGGCTCTGCGGTGGCGGCACTGGAAGACAAGACGCCCGAAATTGGCGAGCAGGCCGTGCTTGAGCTGATGAAGGCGGTTGATGAGTTCATCCCGCAGCCGGAGCGCGCCAAGGACAAGCCGTTCCTGATGCCCGTTGAGGACGTGTTCTCGATCTCCGGCCGCGGCACCGTTGCCACAGGCCGTGTGGAGCGCGGTATCATCAAAGTGGGTGAGGAAATCGAGATTGTCGGGCTCAAGGCCACGACCAAGACGATCGTCACCGGCGTTGAGATGTTCCGCAAGCTGCTCGACCAGGGTGAGGCGGGCGACAATATCGGCGCGCTTTTGCGTGGTACGAAGCGTGAGGATATCGAGCGCGGCCAGGTGCTCGCCGCCCCGGGCTCGATCACCCCTCACACCAAGTTTCATGCCCAGGCCTATGTGCTGACAAAGGAAGAGGGTGGCCGTCATACGCCGTTCTTCACCAATTACCGTCCGCAGTTTTATTTCCGCACCACCGATGTGACCGGCGTTGTCTCCCTTCAGGAAGGCACCGAGATGGTCATGCCGGGCGATAACGTTGCCATCGATGTCGAGCTGATCGCGCCGATCGCGATGGATGAGGGTTTGCGTTTCGCCATCCGTGAGGGCGGTCGGACCGTGGGTTCGGGCGTCGTTGCCAAGGTTACCAAGTAAGTCTTCCCCCCGTATCTGTGAAAAGAGCTTGAGTTAAGATGGACAACCAGAACATCCGTATTCGCCTGAAGGCGTATGATCACCGCGTGCTGGACAACAGCACGAAGGACATCGTCAACACGGCGAAGCGCACAGGCGCGCAGGTACGGGGGCCAATTCCGCTGCCGACCCATATTGAACGTTTCACAGTGAACCGTTCGCCGCATGTGGATAAAAAGAGCCGCGAGCAGTTCGAAATTCGGACCCATCGCCGCTTGCTCGATATCGTTGACCCGACCCCGCAAACCGTGGACGCGCTGATGAAGCTCGACCTCGCCGCCGGTGTCGAAGTCGAAATCAAGATCTAAGACTTAGGTGGTATGATGCGTACCGGTGTGATTGCAAAAAAACTGGGGATGACCCGGTTGTTCAAGGATGATGGGACGCATGTGCCCGTAACGGTGCTGCACCTGGACGAGGTGCGGGTTGTACAGGCGCGAACGGTCGAGACCGATGGTTACAGCGCGGTTCAGCTTGGCATCGGCAAAGCCAAAGCAAAGAACGTGACCAAGCCGCAGAAGGGCCATTACGCGAAGGCCAAGGTTGAGCCCGCGATGAAGCTGGCGGAATTCCGCGTGGCGGATGACGCTGTGTTGGAAGCCGGTGCGGTGCTCTCGCCGGCGCATTTCTCGGTTGGGCAATTCGTGGATGTCGCGGGCATCACCAAGGGCAAGGGCTTTGCCGGTGGTATGAAGCGTTGGAATTTCGCCGGGCTTGAAGCCTCGCATGGTGTGTCAGTCAGCCATCGTAGCCTCGGTTCCACGGGTAACCGGCAGGACCCTGGCAAGACCTTCAAGAACAAAAAAATGCCTGGCCATTTGGGCCAGGAGCGTGTGACCACGCTGAACCTTCAGGTGGCGGCGTTGGATGAGGCGCGGAATTTGGTGCTGATCCGTGGCGCGGTTCCGGGCTCAAAAGGCAGTTATGTGCTGTTGCGCGATGCGATCAAAAAGGCGCGGCCAGCGGATGCCGCCTATCCTGCAGCGTTGAAGGGCTGAGGCGATGAAATTCGATATTTTCGATATGGACGCGAAACCGGCGGGCAACGCTGAATTGCCCGATGAGATCTTCGCGCAGTCCCCGCGCCCGGATATCATTGCCCGGGTGATCCATTGGCAGTTGGCGAAGCGCCGGTCTGGGAACCACAAGGTTAAAGGTATGGGCGAGGTTTCAGGCACCACGCGCAAGCCGTTCAAGCAGAAGGGTACGGGTAATGCCCGTCAGGGTAGCTTGCGCGCGCCGCAATTCCGCACAGGCGGTGTGGTGCATGGGCCGGTTGTGCGCGACCATGGGTATAATTTGAACAAGAAGGTGCGCCGTCTGGGTCTGCTCTCGGCGTTGAGCCAGAAGGCCGCCGAAGGTAAACTCGTGATTCTCGACAGCGTCGGTGCGATCGAAAAGACCAGGGACGTGGCCGCAAAGTTCAAAAATTTCGGCTGGAGCTCTGCGTTGATCGTCGACGCGGCGGTGGACCAGAATTTCCTGCGTGCCAGCCGTAATGTGCATGGCCTGGATATTCTCCCCGTGATCGGTGCGAATGTTTATGACATTATCCGCCACGATATGCTGGTGATCACCAAGGCCGGGATCGATGGTCTGAAGGAGCGCCTGGCATGAGCACCGTGAAGATATCGCCGGAGCGTATGTATGAGGTTGTGCGCGCGCCGCTGATCACTGAGAAGGCGACGATGCTGTCTGAGAAGAACCAGTTTGTCTTCAAAGTGGCGAATGATGCGACGAAGCCCGAGATCAAGGCGGCGATCGAGGCTTTGTTTAAGGTTAAAGTGACCGGCGTGAATACGTTGATCACCAAAGGCAAGACCAAGCGGTTCAAGGGCCGTCCGGGTGTGCGCTCGGATGTTAAGAAGGCCTTTGTGACCCTTGCCGAAGGCGAGAGCATCGATTTCACCACCGGTCTGGCGTAGGGCGCATAAACGATGGCACTGAAACATTTCAACCCCGTCACGGCCAGCCTTCGTGGCACCGTGCTGATCGACCGCAGCGAGCTGTGGAAGGGCAAGCCCGTTAAGGGCCTGACCGAGGGCAAGCACTCGACCGGCGGGCGTAACAACCATGGCCGTATCACCAGCCGGTTCCGTGGTGGCGGACATAAGCAGGCTTACCGGATCGTCGATTTCAAGCGCCGCAAATACGATGTGGGCGCGGTTGTTGAGCGTCTGGAATATGACCCAAACCGCACCGCTTTTATCGCCCTGATCAAATATGCCGATGGTGAGCTTTCCTACATCCTGGCGCCGCAGCGGCTTAAGGTGGGTGATCCGGTGATCTCTGGCGCGCGGGTAGATATCAAGCCGGGTAATGCGATGCCTCTGGCCGCAATCCCTGTTGGAACCATCATCCATAATATCGAGATGAAGGTTGGCGCCGGTGGCAAAATGGCGCGCTCCGCGGGGACGTTCGCCCAGTTGGTCGGCAAGGATCAGGGCTATGCCCAGGTCAAACTGACCTCGGGTGAGTTGCGCGTCGTGCGTGCGGAATGCATGGCGACGATCGGCGCGGTGTCTAACGCCGACCATCAGAACGAGCAGATCGGCAAGGCCGGGCGTAGCCGTTGGTTGGGCCGCAAGCCGCATAACCGTGGCGTGGTGATGAACCCGGTTGACCATCCGCATGGTGGTGGTGAAGGCCGGACATCCGGTGGTCGCCACCCGGTCACGCCATGGGGCAAGCCGACCAAGGGCTACAAGACTCGAGCCAACAAACGTACGGATGATTTGATCATCCGCCGCGCCAAGAGCGGGAAGGGCTGATTAGATGTCACGTTCAGTATGGAAAGGCCCGTTTGTTGACGGGTATCTGTTGGGCAAGGCGGAAGCCTCAAAAGCCTCGGGCCGCAACGAGATCATCAAGATCTGGTCGCGCCGCTCGACCATTTTACCGCAATTCGTTGGGCTGACCTTCGGCGTTTATAATGGCCGGAAGTTTTTGCCGGTTCAGGTAAATGAGAACATGGTCGGCCATAAATTCGGTGAATTCTCGCCGACCCGTACCTTTACGGGCCATTCGGCTGACAAAAAAGCGAAACGGGGCTAAGCCGATGAGCAAACCGAAAGCCCCCCGCGCGCTGGACGAGATCCAGGCCCAGGCGATTACGCGCAACATGCGGGTGAGTCCGCGCAAGCTGAACCTGGTTGCGGAGTCTATCCGTGACCTGCCGGCTGGCCGCGCGCTCGCGGATTTGACGTTCAGCAAGCGCCGGATCGCCAAGCAGGTGAAAAAGACCCTGGAGAGTGCGATCGCCAATGCCGAGAACAACCACCAGCTCGACGTCGATAAGCTCGTCGTCAAACTGGCCGAGGTTGGCCGTGGTATTGTGATGAAGCGTTTCCATGCGCGTGGCCGTGGACGTTCCGCGACCGTGGAGAAATGGTTCAGCCATTTAAAAATCGTGGTTGAGGAGCGCGAGCCCGCAACCAAGCCGATGCGCGATGTGCGCCCGAACCACAAGAGATCAGCTACCGCAGAACCTGCCGGGGAGGCCGCATAACATGGGTCACAAGATCAATCCAATCGGCTTGCGCTTAGGCATTACCCGCACATGGGATAGCCGCTGGTATGCGGGCAAAGATTATGCCCGTCTGCTGCATGACGATTTGAAGCTTCGTAACCATCTGCGCGCCAAGCTCAGCCAGGCTGGTGTGTCGAAGGTCGTGATCGAGCGCCCTGCGAAAAAGCCGCGCGTGACCATTTACGCCGCGCGCCCGGGTGTGGTGATCGGCAAAAAGGGTCAGGATATCGACAGCCTGCGCAAGGAATTGTCGGTGATGGCGAAGGCTGAGGTTTCCCTGAACATCATGGAAATCCGCAAGCCTGAGATTGATGCAACGTTGGTTGCCGAGAATATCGCGCAGCAGCTTGAGCGTCGGGTGGCGTTCCGCCGGGCCATGAAGCGCGCCGTGCAGTCAGCCATGCGTTTGGGTGCCCAAGGGATTAAAATCACCTGTGGCGGGCGTTTGGGCGGGGCCGAGATTGCCCGGGTTGAGTGGTATCGTGAGGGGCGCGTGCCTTTGCACACGCTGCGCGCCGATTTGGATTATGGTGTGGCCACCGCGAAGACCACTTACGGGACATGCGGCGTGAAGGTGTGGATTTTTAAGGGTGAGATCCTGGTTCAGGACCCGCTCGCGCAGGATAAGCGCGCGGCCGAGCAAGCCCCGCAGCGCTAAGGATTTTTGAATATGATGTCTCCCAAACGGACAAAGTTCCGCAAAGCCCATAAAGGCCGCATTCACGGGCTGGCCAAGGGCAATACGCAGCTGAATTTCGGCGCTTTCGGGCTGAAGGCGCTGGAGCCGGAGCGGATTACCGCGAGGCAGATTGAATCTGCCCGTCGCGCGATTACACGTGCCATGAAGCGTGCTGGCCGCGTGTGGATCCGGATTTTTCCTGATCTGCCGGTTTCAACCAAGCCTGCTGAAGTGCGTATGGGCTCGGGCAAGGGTAGCCCGGAATTCTGGGTGGCGCGCGTGCATCCTGGCCGTATTGTGTTCGAGATCGATGGCGTGGCTGAGCCGCTGGCGCGTGAGGCTTTGGCCCTGGGTGCGGCCAAGCTGCCGATACGTACAAAGTTTGTGACCCGGATTGGAGATTCGTAATATGGCCCAGGCAACCGACATCCGGACGAAAACACCGGACGAGCTGAACGGCATGTTGCTGGATCTGCGCAAGGAGCAGTTTAATTTGCGGTTCCAACGTGCCACCGGCCAGCAGGAGAATACCAGCCGCGTGCGGATGGTCCGGCGCGACATTGCCCGGGTGAAAACAATTTTGGCTGAGCGCGCGCGCGCCGCCGCGAAGGTTTGAGGAAGTTACCATGCCAAAACGTGTTTTGACCGGGCGGGTTGTGAGCGACAAGATGGACAAGACCATTACGGTTTTGGTCGAGCGCCGGATTATGCACCCGCTGTATAAAAAATTCATTCGCCGTTCAAAGAAATACGCGGCGCATGATGAAGAAAATACCTGCGTCGAAGGTGATCTGGTGCGCATTGAGGAATGTGCGCCGATCTCGAAGCGCAAGACATGGGTTGTGACTGAGCGCAACGGATCGGCACTCGCCGAGTCCGCCCCCGCGGCCAGCGTTTAAGGGCGGAGGAGCCGAGATATGATCATCGTAGAATCCAATTTGGACGTTGCGGATAACTCCGGTGCCCGCCGTGTGCAGTGCATCAAGGTGCTTGGTGGTTCGAAGCGTAAGGCGGCGTCAGTCGGCGATGTGATCGTCGTGTCGATCAAGGATGCCATTCCGCGCGGCAAGGTTAAAAAGGGCGATGTGCACCAGGCTGTGGTTGTGCGCACAGCGTTTCCCGTGCGCCGGGCCGATGGCAGCGCGATCCGTTTTGATCGCAACGCCGCCGTGTTGATCAACAAGAATATGGAGCCGATTGGCACCCGCATTTTTGGCCCGGTGGTGCGAGAGTTGCGCGCCAAAAAATTCATGAAGATTATCAGCCTGGCGCCGGAGGTTCTGTAATCATGGCCGCACGCATTAAAAAGGGCGACAAGGTTCTGGTGATCTCAGGCGCCTCAAAAGGCAGCCGGGGCGAGGTTCTGCGGGTTATCCCGAAGGAAGA
Source organism: Acidocella sp. (assembly GCA_029077775.1). Taxonomy (GTDB): domain Bacteria; phylum Pseudomonadota; class Alphaproteobacteria; order Acetobacterales; family Acetobacteraceae; genus Acidocella. Next base: position 7,817 of record JAQNCU010000083.1, read on the forward strand.
CCGCGCGGTTGTGCAGGGTGTTGCCATGGCTAAGCTGCACACCAAGCCGAAAGGCATGGGCCAGCCCGGTGGCATCATCGAGCGTGAGGCCGCTGTGCATATGTCCAATCTCGCCGTGATCGATCCCGCCACCGACAAGCCGACGAAAATTGGCTTCCGGGTGTTGGATGGTGGCAAAAAAATTCGTGTCGCCCGCAAGAGCGGCACAGCGATTGATGGCTGAGGAGGCCGCAATGAGTGAAGTGAAACCCAGCCCACGTATGCAGACCCATTATCGTGAGGTCGTGCGTGCGCAGATGCTGAAGGACTTCGGCTACAAGAACCCGTTGGAAGTGCCGACTCTGGAGAAGATCGTCATTAACATGGGCGTGGGTGAAGCCGCGGCCGACCAGAAAAAGCTCGATGCCGCCGTGGCGGAGCTGACGCTGATCGCCGGTCAGAAGCCTGTGAAGACCGTCGCGAAAAAGGCGATTGCGGGCTTTAAAATCCGCGCGGGGTTGCCGATTGGTTGCAAGGTCACGCTGCGTAAATCCCGCATGTATGAATTCCTGGACCGCTTGGTGACGATCGCGCTGCCGCGTGTGCGTGACTTCCGGGGTATCCCGGGCGGTAAGGGTTTCGATGGGCGCGGTAATTTCGCCATGGGTCTCAAGGAACAGATTATCTTTCCCGAGATCGTATACGACAAGGTAGACGCGATCCGCGGCATGGACATCATCTTCGTGACCACCGCGAAGACCGATGCCGAGGCGAAGGCTTTGCTTAAGGGGTTTAATCTCCCGTTCGCGAAGTGAGTTTCAGAGTTTCAGATTTTTGGAAAACGGCCGGGGTTGTCCGGCAGGTTCCGGAGGGGTTGCAGTACAATGGCTAAAACATCGCAGGTCAACCGAAATGGCAAGCGTGAGCGTATGGCGGCCCGTGACAAGGCCAAGCGCGCCGCTTTGAAGGATACGGTCATGGACCGCAGCCTGCCGGTCGAGGATCGTTTCGAGGCGAGCATAAAGCTGGCGGAATTGCCGCGTAATGGGGCCAAGGTTCGCGTGCGCTTGCGCTGTGAACTCACCGGGCGCGCGCGCGGCAATTACCGTAAGTTTAAGCTCTGCCGTATCGCGTTCCGCGATCTGGCCAGCCAGGGTCAGATCCCCGGCGTTGTCAAAGCCAGCTGGTAAGGAAAGGGCAAAAAAATGTCGATGTCCGATCCGTTGGGTGACATGCTCACCCGTATCCGTAATGCCCAGCACGCGCGGCTCACTATGTGTGTCGCTCCGGCTTCAAATTTGCGCGCGAACGTGCTCGATGTGTTGAAACGCGAGGGGTTCATTCGGGGCTTCAGCCGCGAGGAAGTGCGCCCCGGCATCGCGCAACTGCGCATCGAGCTGAAATACAGCGAGGGCCAGCCCGTGATCAAAGAGATCAACCGGGTCTCGCGTCCTGGCCGCCGCGTTTATTCCAAGATCAAGGAATTACCACGGGTCTATTCAGGGCTTGGCGTGTCCATATTGTCCACGCCGCGCGGTGTGATGTCCGATGTCGAGGCCCGCGCCGCCAATGTTGGCGGCGAAGTTCTCTGCCGCGTGTTTTAAGGGAAGGGCGAAATATAATGTCACGTGTTGGCAAATATCCGGTCGAGCTTCCCGCTGGTGTGACCATGGCGCTGGCCGGGAATATCCTGACCGCCAAAGGCAAACTGGGCGAGCTGTCGATGGCGCTGACTGACAAGGTCGATGCCAAGATCGACGGCAACAAGGTCTCTGTCACACCGCGCACCAAGGAAGCTGCATCGCGCATGATGTGGGGTACCACGCGCGCGAACATCGCCAATCTGGTGAAGGGCGTGTCCGTTGGATACGCGAAAACGTTGGAAATTACGGGTACAGGCTACCGTGCTGCCGTGCAGGGCAAAAACCTCGTGGTTAATCTCGGTTTTTCACATGATGTTGTTTATGCGATCCCGGAAGGGATCAAGGTTTCCTGTGAGAAGCCGACATTGATCAAGATCGAGGGCATGGATAAGCGCCAGGTGGGCCAGGTCTGCGCTGAACTACGCTCATACCGGCCGCCTGAGCCCTATAAGGGCAAGGGCGTGAAGTTCGAGGGTGAAGCGATCCGCCGGAAAGAGGGTAAGAAGAAGTAATGTCAACAAATCTTTCATTGCAGACACGCCGCCGCGAGCGTTTGCGGTATCAGCTTCGGCAAAAATCGGTTGGCCGACCGCGTCTTTCGGTGTTCCGTTCCGGCAAGCATATCTACGCGCAGGTCATTGATGATTCCCA
>JAQNCU010000485.1 GCA_029077775.1 Acidocella sp.
CATTCCCGCCTGATATCCCCCGCCGATCAATCGTTCACGCTATCCCGCCTCGATAATCACGATACCGCCCTCGCACCCGCAGACATCCTCGGCCTCATCGGCGTACGCAATGAATCGGTAAACCTGCCTTACGTGCTCAATCATCACCGCCACCTCGGCGTCACGCGGTTTATCGTCATCGATGACCATTCGACCGATGGCACCACGGCCTTCCTGCTCACCCAACCGGACGTCCATGTCTTCACGCCGTCGAACAGCTTCAAAGCCGCCAATGCGGGTATGCACTGGCATAATCTGGTGCTCGACCACTTTGCCCTCGGGCGCTGGGTTTTAACCATCGATGCTGACGAGCTTTTCGTCTACCCGCATTGCGAGTCTATAAACCTCGGTGGCCTCTGCGCGCATCTTGACCACCAAGGGCATAACGCCGTGGCCGCCTTCATGCTGGACATGTACCCGGATGGCGATCTCTCCCAGGCCGTCTATGAACCCGGCAGGCCGTTTGTTGAAATCTGCCCGTTTTTTGATGCCGATTATGTCTTTCGCCCGCGCCGCCAAACCTTGGTCGATGGCACGCAATCTCTGCCAACATTCCATGTTGAGGGCGGGCCGCGCGCGCGTAAATTCTACCCTTGGCAGCAACGCACCAACCGTCTCAGCCGCGCAGCCCTTAAACTGATGATCAGATTAGGTGAAAAAACACCCCTCTGGCGCCATGACAAACCGCATTACGCCCCGGCGCTCATCAAAATGCCGCTTATCAAATGGCATGCTGGCGTCCGAAAACTCACGTCCCACGTCATCGCCACCGCGCCGACCACGAGACCCGCCACCATCACCGGCGCGTTGCTGCATTTCAAATTCTTCGCGAGCTTTCATAACAAAGCCAAACTGGCAATCGCCAACCGCCAGCATTTCAACGCGGGCCAGGAGTATCGCCGCTATCTGCGGCATATTGAAGCCACGCCCGGCATCTCATTCATGTATCCCGGCAGCCGCCATTACAAATCCAGCCGCGATCTGCTTGACCTTGGCCTGATCCGCACGGATGCCGCTTTCGATCAGCTCGCGCGGTCACCCTCTTCCATCTGATCATCGCTCATCATCGCCTGTGATGCATCCCGACCGGCCCGGACCCATCCATAACTCTCTTGCACCATCCACGAGAAAAACAAACGGCGCCAGGCGCCAGAAAGCGATTGGTCCTGATCGAATGCGGCCGGCGGTGACATGGCCCTGTTACCCTCGCGCGCGCCGGTCAAACCACGCGCCTTCCGAACAACCCATGATACACCACCAACACCACGACCGCGCCGATTACAGCGACGACCATGCTGTAGAGATTAAATCCGGTAACACCGGCAGCACCCAGGATGCTGAATAAATAACCCCCCACCACCGCGCCGATGACACCGAGCACGATATCCAGGATCAGCCCGGACCCTGAATGATTGACAATCTTGCTGGCGATAAACCCCGCGATCAACCCCAGCAGCAACCAACCTAAAATCGACATTTTTGCTCTCTCTAAATATTATTATATCGTAACAAAAAATTTACACTCAACGATCTGCGAGGCAGGCCAGCAAAATGCCAGCCTGCCCCCCATGTCGTCAGCGCGGTGCCATCACATAGCACCCAATTGTAACCGGGTTATGTCTTCAGCGCGTTGCGAAGCGCATCCTTGGCCCCGCCCACGCTGCTCTGCACCTTGCCGGTCGCCTTCTCACCCACGCCCTCGGCCTCGGTTTTGGTGTCACCGGTTACTTTACCGATGGCCTCTTTGATCGTGCCTTTCACCTGCTTGGCGGCACCGTCGATACGATCTTTATCCATCTGAAGACCTCCTTTGCTTTCCGGCGTGTTCGCCAGAGCATCGGATTTAAGGCGCATCGGCCACTGGCCACAGAGACGGAAAGACTGAATCGTCTGGTACAAACATACCAGGGCTTGTTGAGATTCATCGTGAATTGATGACTGCTGCGGTAAGGTAGACCATTGCCTTGAAGGAGCGGTCTGTT
>JAQNCU010000486.1 GCA_029077775.1 Acidocella sp.
GGAAGCCAAAGCGGCGCCTGGCCCCTGAGCGGCCGTGCGGACCTCACTTGAGGTCGCCGACATCTTCCGCGCCGAAGGCCCAGGATACCGCGCCGCCCAGGCCGGGCATTTGAGCCTCGCCCAGCTCAAAGTGATGTCGGCGATCGAACGCTGTCGCACCGCGGCGCTCGGCGGCCATGTCGAGGGCTGTCAGGACTGCGGCCATCAGCGCATCGCCTATAACAGTTGCCGCAATCGGCATTGCCCCAAATGCCAGGCTGCCGCGGCGCAGGCCTGGCTGACCGAGCGCGAGGCCGACCTGCTGCCGGTCGGCTACTTCCATGTCGTCTTCAGCATCCCCGCCGAGATCGCCGTCATCGCCTGGCAAAACAAGACGATGGTCTATGACCTGCTGTTCCGCGCCGCTGCCGAGACGATGCAAACCATCGCCGCCGACCGCCGACATCTGGGTGCGCGCATCGGCATTACCGCCGTGCTCCACACATGGGGGTCGGCGCTGACGCATCACCCGCATATCCACATGATCGTGCCGGGCGGTGGCCTCGCGCCCGGCGGCCAACGCTGGATCGCCGCGCGCACCGCCTTCCTGCTGCCGGTGCGGGTGCTCTCCAGGTTGTTCCGCCGTCTGTTCCTGACCGGGCTGGCGGCCCTGCATGCCGCTGGGCGGTTGGCTTTCTTCGGCGAGGTCAAAGGGCTGGCCGAGTACCGCTTTTTCCAACGTTATCTTGCGCCGCTGCGCCGCAAGAACTGGGTCGTTTACGCCAAGCCGCCCTTCGCCGGCCCGGAGGCGGTGCTGGCCTATCTCGCCCGCTATACCCACCGCGTCGCCATTTCCAACCGCCGGCTCATCGCCGTGGATGAAGCCGGCATCACCTTCCGCTACAAGGATTACAGGCGCGATGGTGCCGCGCGCTACCAGACCATGACGCTGGCACCGGCGGAATTCATCCGCCGCTTCCTGCTGCACGTGCTGCCCAGGGGGTTCCACCGCATCCGCCATTACGGGCTATTTGCCAGCGCCACCCGCCAAGCCAACATCGCCCGCATCCGCGATCTGTTAGCCGTGCCCCAGCCCGTCAGACCGGAGGCGCTAACGGGAGACGCCGCGCCGGAGCCTTGGCGTTGCTGCCCATGCTGCGGCGGGCAGATGGTCATTATCGAGATCCTGGCAAGCAGTTTCCAGCCCAGAGCACCGCCAAGAGAACCAGGATCAACCGGGAGATGGATATCGTGACCCGGCACCACCAGCGCATACCAGCTGCCTCGGCACACCCGCCATGGCCAATGCCCCTGGCCATACTCATGAGGTCACACGCGCCGCCAATGACGACGAGCGTGGCCCACGACGCCGCAAACCCTCCCGTAAAACGTCAAATCAGGCACTACGGAAGCCGAACAATCGAGCAAAACCCGCGCCCCGATACCACCATCGGGGACTATTCAAGCGCCATCGGTTTCTCCAGAAAGTATAAATCCCCATAGCGTTGCCTGTGGACCGCAGGTTCCTTCCTCGGGGACTTTCGTACGCCAAGAGGCGCCCGAAACTCTTCACGATATCGGCGGTGCTGCTTTGCGGCCAGCGCGACCGCGCCCGGCGGCGCAGCCAGGGCAGAATGGCGGCCAGCAGATGAGCATAGGCGCGCGCATCACCCGCCTGCGCCGCCACCATCCATATCTTCCAGTTCGGATCTTCCTCCGCCATGCGTTCTCCCGTCGGGCGCCAAGCTACAAGCTGCGCACGAGGCTGCCAATCGGCGGGCGCAGCCAGGGCGCTACGCATCGCTGAGATCCAATTTGCCCCGCAGCCAAGCCAGTTTGCCAGGCAGGTCGATCCGCGCCGTACTGAGAATTTCAAGCTGCTTATCCTGGTGCGGGTCGGCTGGCGCGATCATGGCAGCTTGGCGCGCCAGGCGCTGGTCCCGGCGGCGGAGCAAGGCCGAGACCTCGCGCCGGTACAGCACGAACAACGCCGAAAGCGCGCGGTTCACTGGCGCCGGGCCGGGCGCATCCG
>JAQNCU010000487.1 GCA_029077775.1 Acidocella sp.
TTGCCGTGATTGCTCGATTCATTGATAGGCAAGATTCGCATAACCCGCATAACGGCGCAGAAGTGCCCAGTCTTGAAACGCTGGTGTCGTGGCTCGACGAAACGCGGGGGCGACCGCCGTTTTTCTGTGAGTTGTTGGGCGATAACGGCTTTAGGTTATTGGTGGGTGTGAGTGGTACGGTAGGTTGTGCCCAATACAGCGCGATGAGCGGAAAGCCACCATATTTGATGGCTACGGATGCGCGAGAGATCAAGGGCGAAAATGATTACGTGGAGTTCCTGACGGCAAACACGGACACGCCTGTACCGAAAAAATTCTGCCTGCCAATGTCAAGAATAAAGGAGGTGCTTGCTGACTTTGTTGCTACGGGCGAAAAGGGCGAACGCGTAACTTGGGAAGCGATCTGATCGCGCGATTGCCCCAGAGCACAACGCCGGCGCTCAATATCCTAAACCTGGAGCTCACGCCGAATGCGGGCGCGGGCTTTGCAGCGGTTCTGGCGGCACAGGCGGCATCGGGAGCAGTTGGCGGGTTCACCAGCGGCTATCTTGAATCCGGATTCAACGGCGGCACGTCCAGCCAGAGCCTGGAAACGGGCGTCATCGGCGGTGCCACAGCCGGTGCGCTTAGCGCAGGCGTTGCGTGGGTGGGGAGTTGGTTGGGGCAGGTGGGGGCAGAGCGGACAACCCCGGCGCTCAATATCCTGAATCCGGAGTTCACGCCCTACGCCAGCGATTGGCTGCAGAATGCAACGAATTGCGCGGCCTCGGAACTTGGTGCGAATCCGGCGCTGGCGAGAGGGGCGCTTTCAGAACCGGAGTACAACGCCGCCGTGAAATCGTTCGGCATCGCCCGCATGCAGTACGGGAACGCAGTGGAAGATTTGGTGAGGCAGGCTTGGGAAGACGACTCCTTGGCTCAACAGATACTTGATTACACCGGCAATGGGCCGGGGCCTGATTTCATGGGACTTGGCTCGGCGCAGGGCCAGACCTTTGACATCTCCACTTCCTTGGGCCGCGAGCCGCACTGGCGGTGCCCCTACGGGCCGGGAATGCAGATAATCACCTATTCACGACCACCCGGATTTACGGTGTTCCCAGCTATTAAGGAGGTGCCATGACCACGATGATGGAATATCGAGATAAGACTTTTCAAAGCCTGAGAGATCGGGATTCTGGCCGAACCATTTCGGGGTTTTCCTTCTTCAACTGCCATTTCCAGAGTTGCCTGACGTGGTGCGGATTTGCGGAGTTGGGCCAGAGAACGCGTATGACCAACATTGAGTTTCGGAGCTGTTCCCACGCCGGCTGCTCAATATGCGGCGGCATCGTGGAAGATGTACTGGTCGAGAATTTTAAGACGGCTAAGAAGTTCGGCACCTGGGGTACGGTGTTCAAACATGTCACATTGCGGGGCAAGATAGGCAGGGTGATGTTCAGCGATCTTTTCGAGTTGCCTTTCAAAGGAAAAACGACGACTCTTCAGCGGACGTTCGAAAAGGCCAATGCAGAATATTATTCCAAAGTGGATTGGGCTTTGGATATCAGGCAGGCGGAATTTGATGATTTTGATTGCCGGGGGGTGCCGTCCCGCCTGGTGCGCCGGAATCCGGAAACGCAGATGATGGTGACGAGGGAGCGGGTACTGGCTCGCCAGGACGCCATTGGGGCAGGAGGCGAATATTGGGAAGGGCTGATTAGACTTTTCCTCTCGCGCGAGGCCGTGATATATTGCAATCTAGATGACGCAATTTATCTGGTACCGCGCCGGCCTCCCGAAGGTTTCGATCGCAAGTCGCTGATCGCTGGGATTGAAGCTCTTCGCCGCGCTGGCGTTGCGGAACCGGATTGAGTTATGGTTGCAGCGGGTTTAACAGATAATGAACGACGCTCAACGGGCCGGTTTGACCTGTCCGATTGCGGCCCCGTTGCGGACCGATCGCATTCACGTTTACGTCCCAAATTTTCATTCCCGCCGGTCAAAAAATACTTAGAA
>JAQNCU010000084.1 GCA_029077775.1 Acidocella sp.
GGGCAGTGTCGCGGCGGGAAATATCGATGCGGGAATCGCAGCCGCGCCGCCGTCAGATAATGCGCCGGTGGCTCCTGTTCTGGCGCATACGCTCGACAAGCTACGCGCGCTGCAGGCGGTGTCACCATGAGGTTTTTTTGGCTGCTCGCGCTGGTTTGTTTGCCGGGGTGCGCGGCGAGGCAACCGCAGGCGACCCGGATTGTTACCATGTCACCCATATTACCTGGGTCCATGCTGCAATGTGCGCCCGCACCTTCCGTGCCGCAGGCGAGCAGCCAGGAAGCGGTGGCGCATTATGTTGTGGCGTTGTGGCTGGCGGGGCAGGATTGCCGGGCGCATGTGCGGGCGATTGCCCAGGTGCTGGAGGCACCGGATAACAGGGTGCTGGAGGCACCGGATAACAGGGTGCTGGAGGCACCGGATAACAGGGTGCTGGAGGCACCGGATACGAAGGGCTGACCGATATTGGCGGAGGCAGGTTTTGTTCGATCATGTTTGCGGGTTCGTTGTGATGCCCAGCCGTGCACGCGTGCCAAGTGGGGATGTATTGTCGGTGGCGCGTGCGCGGGCGGCGGCGCGCCAGAGAGGATCCATGCGGTCGGTGCGGCGGCAATGGCTGATAATGTCTGTCGCACCGCGCCTGCCATCCCTGGCACCGCGCACCATCTTATTTCGCGCGCCCGTTTTGCCGCGCCATCTGCCCCTGGTGTCCTCGGCTTTGGTCGTCGGGGGCACGAATCATGCCGGACATCGCGCTTTGGCCCCGGTGGGTGCGCCCCCGCCTGTCGCCAGACAGAGAAAGGTGGGTGCCTTTGTCGGTCATGGCGGGCGCCTTTTGATGCATTTTTCCCGGTCATCGGGCTGGATGCCCCACATACGGGCCGCGCGTTTCATGGCGCCGCCGGTGACGGCGACGCAACTGGCACGGGCATCTGCTGAGTCCCCGACGGTGCGGGCACGTTCCTTCACGCCGCCGATGGCCGCCCTCCGTGCCGCGCAAAGGCGGGTTGACCGTGACGGAGACCCTTATTCATCGCCTGAACGTATCGCCGACACCGCATCAGCGGCAGGGCGGGTAACAGGTTTCAGCCTGTCGGCTGCACATTTTTTGCAATCTCGGGTCGCGGATGGGCCAGAGCCCAGAGAGCCAGCGACCCGGAATGCCAGGTTTGCGGCTGACGCAACATTGCCGGAATTCGAGATCGGCCAGGCATTGGACTCATATTTTTTCCGGCAGTCACGGCTGCCGCCTTCGGGGGCGGCGGCGTTTGACCCGAGGATCACACCCGGCTGGACCGGATGGGGACTTATTTGATCAGGCGGCGTTATTCATGCAGGGTTTTGATCAACGCCTCGGCCTCCGCGCGGTCCAGCCGCAGTGCCTGCCGCGCGATCTCCTGGCTGAACCCGCCTCGCGCCATGGAGGCCAAAATTTTCAAATCGGGCGCGTCACCGAAGGGACCGGCCCGCCGACGCCGCAAAAACGCGCAGGCTGCCGCGAGTTCACGCGCCGGGTCTTCAGGCAGAGACGGGGACATAACACCCTTGGCTGCCAGATGCGCCAGGGTGGCGCGGCGGGATTTACCCTCCCGCGTCAGGCGTTTGGCGCGCGATGTGGCAAAGGCCGCGTCATTCAGCACGCCGCTTTCACGCAACCTTCGAATCGTGCCAGGGATCGCCGCTTCGGCCTGTGAAATTGCCTCCTGGATCTCCTCCGGCGCCGTGTCCTTGTCGGCGTAGAGCCTCGCCCAGCGGTCGATCCGGCGCGCCAGAACCTGTGCGAGTGACCGCTCAGTCGCGGCGTAGCGTGAGAGGTGGAGCAAAGCCGCCTCGTATAATTTCGCGGCATTTGGGGGGCGGTTAGACATCAAACGAAAGTGTCGCCCGAAGCCGCCATGCTGACAAGCGGCGTTGTTGCGCCTAACCTGAAATCAAAGAAGAAAGATGTTCAGGAAACCGCATGGCTGGCTATGACTATATTATCATCGGCGCTGGTTCTGGCGGGTCTGTGCTCGCCAACCGGCTGAGCGCCGCGCCGGATGTAAAAGTCTGCTTATTGGAGGCCGGGCGGCCAGACCGCTCCGCCATGATCGACACGCCCTTCGGGCTCGTCGGGCTATTGCGAAGCCGACGCTACAATTGGTATTACGAGACCGCGCCGCAGGCTCAGCTCAATGATAGGCGGCTTTATTGGCCGCGCGGCAAAACCCTGGGCGGATCGTCCGCGATCAACGCGATGATTTATATGCGCGGCCTGGCCGCTGATTATGATGAGTGGGAGAGCCTGGGTGCGCCCGGCTGGGGGTGGGCGGCGATGCTGCCGCTGTTCCGCCAGCTTGAGCATAATGAACGCGGGGCTGACGCGTATCATGGTGCTTCGGGTGAGTTGAATGTTGCAGATCTGCGCGGCCCGAATGCTCTGAGCGAGGTGTTTCTGGAGGCAGCTTCACAGGCCGGGCTGTCCCTGAACCCTGATTTCAACGGCCCGAGGCAGGAAGGCGCGGGGCTGTATCAGGTCACGCAGAAAGCGGGAAAGCGCCATTCAGCGTCCAGGGCCTTCCTTGATCCCGTGAAATCCCGCCAAAACCTTACCGTTATTACCGGCGCGCATGTCGCCAAAATCATTCTCGAAGCCAAGCGTGCAACGGGCGTACAGGTTCGCACCGCGAAGGGGCTTGAGGTTCTGGCCGCGCGGCGGGAGGTGATACTCTGTGGCGGCGCCATCAACTCGCCGCAGCTTTTGCTGCTCTCGGGCATTGGTCCGCGCACGGCACTGGCCCGCCATGGCATCGAGGTGGTGCATGACTTGCCCGGCGTGGGCCAGAATTTGCAGGATCATCTCGATGTCGCGGTGCTGACGCGCGATGATTCACGCCGGGCTGTTGGTGTTGGGGTGGCGGCGCTGCCGCAGCTTGCCCGCGCGTTCTGGCGATACCGGCGGGATAAGGCGGGGATGTTGGCGTCCAATGCGGCGGAGGCCGGTGGTTTCGCCCGCCTCACCGCGGATTCCCCCCGGCCGGAGGTTCAATTCCATTTTCTGCCCACGGCCCTGCGCGACCATGGCCGGAAGCTCTCATGGGGCTATGGCATGACCCTGCATTGCTGCCAGTTGCGCCCGAAAAGCCGGGGCTCTATCGAGCTTGCATCCGCTGACTCCTTTGCGGCCCCCATTATCCAGCCAAATTATCTCGGCCATGATGATGATGTGGCGGCTTTGCTGGCGGGGTTGCGGCTCGGGCGGCGGATTATGCAAAGCCCGGCGATGCAAAAACTACATGGCGGCACCGAGATCGCACCAGGGCTCCACGTCGCCTCGGATGCGCAAATGATCGAGTATATCCGCAACCATGCGGAGACGATCTATCACCCGGTGGGCACCTGCAAAATGGGGACCGACAATCTGGCCGTGGTGGATGACCGGTTGCGGGTGCACGGGATTGACCGGTTGCGCGTTGCCGATGCCGCCATTATGCCGCGCGTCATCGGCGGCAACACCAACGCCGCCTGCATGGTGATTGGGGAAAAGGCCGCGCGGATGGTGCTGGCGGACCGCAACGCGATGGCTTGACATCGAATGGCAGGCGGCCCTTGTCATGGCCTGCCCCAGCCTTTATAGCCCGCGTTTCACGAAATGACGTGATGCGTGCGGGTCCGGGCCATTAGGCATGCCCGGCCGCCGCCCCGATATCCGGGAGCCTTGGGCAACCAGGGTTGGACGACAGGAGATCAAAATGCCGAAATTAAAGACCAAATCATCGGTCAAGAAGCGATTCAAGATCACCGCAACCGGCAAGGTTCTCGCCGGGCCAGGCAAAAAACGTCATAATTTGATGGCCCGCAGCCAGAAGGCCAAGCGCCAGAACCGTGGCAGCCAGACGCTCACCCATGCTGACGGGATCACCGTCAAGCAATGGGCGCCGTACGGTATCGGTTAAGGGAGGCGGCATATGGCACGTGTAAAACGGGGCGTTACAACACACGCCCGGCATAAAAAAGTTATCGACCAGTCGAAGGGTTTCGTCGGTCGTTCATCCACCAATTACCGTATCGCGCTGGAGCGGCTGGAAAAGGCGCTGCGTTATGCGTATCGCGACCGCCGGGTTAAAAAGCGTGAGTTCCGCTCGCTCTGGATCCAGCGCATCAACGCCGCCGTACGCGAACACGGGCTTACCTATAGCCAGTTCATTTTCGGGCTGAAGCAGGCAGGTTTGGAGCTTGATCGCAAGGTGCTGGCCGCCATCGCCTTCGACGACGCGGCGGCCTTCGCCGAGATCGTGCAGGCGGTGAAGGCTGTTACCACCGCAGCCTGAACCAGATTTCGTCTGCGAGAAAAAGGGGTGGCACACCGGCGGTGTTGCCGCCCTTTTTTTACCCACTTGCGTAGCATCCGGCTCGATCACATCTCCAGACGGTCATGAAGCCGTTCCCCCCTCTCCCGGCGCATCTCGCCGGTGCCCATGATCTTCTCACCCAGGCTGAGCAGGACCAACTCTGGCGTGCCGCCATTCTCATGGCCGACTCCCGGACCGTAGTGATGCGTCTGACAGCCATATTTGGCCGCCGGATTGAGGATTTGCGGCAGCGCGTGAATCGCGCGGGCGACCGTGTCGGCGGGCCAGCCTGGGGTGAGGTGACGCGGCGGGTCCAAGATGCGGTTGAGGATACGCTGTGGAGCAGCTTTGGCGTTGCCAGTTTCGGGCTGAACATTCTGCCCGGCACGCGGGGCATGGGTCCTTCTCGCGGGAATATGGGTCACAGGGTGGCCAGCGCCGCCAGCGGTGTCGCCTCAGGGTTTATAGGTTTGCCCGGCATATTGTTCGATATCCCGTTCACCACCACCACCATTTTGCGTTCCATCGCCCAGATCGCACGGGATGCCGGGGAGGATTTAGATGTCGAGGATACCCGCCGCGCCTGCCTGCAAATATTGGCCTATGGCGGCCCCAGCCTGGATGATGACGAGACCGAGACGGGCTATTGGGCAACGCGCATTGGCACCAATCATCTGACCATCGAGGTTTTGATGAAAGCCGCCGCCGCGCGGTTTGGCATTGTGCTGTCGGAGAAGTTTCTGGCACAGGCTGTGCCGTTGGCGGGTGCGGTGACCGGTGGCGCGCTTAATTATGCCTTCACGCGCTATTATCAGGACATGGCGCAGGTCAGCTTTACGTTACGCGCGCTGGACCGGCGCACCGGCCAGCCGGTCCAAATCCGTCGGTATTTTACCGAATTGGTGAGCGAAGCGCGCAACCGGCGCCGAATTTCCCGCAAACCGCCGGAAGCACATCCGGCGGATGCGAAGTTCTTTCCCTCTATTTAATGCCGAGCAATTCCACGTCGAACATCAAGGTCGCGTTCGGCGGGATCACGCCACCGGCGCCGCGCGCGCCATAACCATGCGCTGGCGGGATGATCAGCGTCCGCTGTCCGCCGATTTGCATGGTCGCAACCCCCTGATCCCAGCCTGAGATCACCTGCTGAACGCCGAGTTTGAAGGCAAATGGCTGGCCGCGATCACGCGAGGAGTCGAATTTTTTGCCCTTCACGCCATCCTCGTACAGCCAGCCCGTGTAATGTACGGTCACCATCTGGCCGGTGGCTGGGCTCTCTCCCGTGCCGACCACATGGTCCTTATACTGCACGCCGGATGGCATGATGTTGATCTCGGGTTCGGACATGGCGATCTTCCTTTATGTCGTTACTTGTGCGGCGTGGGTAGTCAAAAAATCATAGTCCCGCAAATCCGCCCGGTTGACCGATCTTTGATACGCGCCCGCAGCACCCGGCCAGATGGTTGTGACCTTGCCGTGCCGGTCTTTATACCAGCTATCGCACCCGCCATCTTGCCATACTGTGCCTGCCAGCCTGGTCTCAAGTTTAGCGATGAACTTTGCCTGGGACTCGGCACGCACATCGACCGCGCCAATGCCGCGCTTGCGCATTTGCCGCAACGTATCGACGATGTAACCCACCTGCGCCTCGATCATGATCACCACCGAGTTATGGCCGAGTGCTGTATGCGGGCCGAGCAGCATGAAATAATTCGGAAAGCCTGAAATCGCGATGCCGTGGAGCGCCCGCATCCCCGTCTCGTGCCATAAATCCGCGAGGGACTGGCCGCCCCGCCCGATAAGCCGCGTATGCCGGAACGACGTGGTCACCTCAAACCCGGTGCCAAAAATGATAACATCCGTTTCACGTGCGATGCCGGTTTGGTCGATGATCGACGTCTCGCGAATGTCGCTGATCGGGTCGGTGATCAGCGTGACATTGGGCCGTGCCAGCGCGGGATAAAAATCATTCGAGATCATGACGCGCTTGCAGCCGATGGTGTAATCCGGTGTCAATTTGGCACGCAAAACCGGGTCAGGGATCTGCGCCGCAAGATTGTTGCGCGCGATGTTGCTCGCAATTCTCTGGGCTTGCTTGTTGCCCATGAAGGCCAGCACCCGCAATTCATGAATATAAAACAGATATTTCCGGAACACCGCGCGGTAGGCGGCAAGCTTCAGCAATTTCTGCTCCACACCGGTGAAAACCCGGTCAGGCTTCGGTAAAATCCAGGGCGGGGTGCGCTGATATACATCCAACCGCGCCACCTTGCCTGCAATTTGCGGCACGAACTGGATGGCAGACGCCCCGGTGCCGATCACCGCGACGCGCTTTGCCGTCAGGTCGTAATCATGGTCCCAGCGCGCGGAATGAAAACTCTTTCCGGCAAAACGCGACAAGCCCGCAAGCGCGGGATAGGCTGGAATATGCAGCCCGCCCGCCGCCGACACCAGAACGCGCGCGCAAATAGACCCGGTGCTTGTCGTCACCTGCCATCGTCCGGCGGGCTCGTCCCATACCGCTTCCGTCATGGTGGTGTTGAAGCGGATTTTTGGCCGCAGGGCGTAGCTGTCGGTCACCTCGCGGATATAGGCGAGTAGCTCCGGCTGCTGCGGGTACATGCGCGACCACGCGCCGTTCTGCGCAAACGACAATGAATAGAGATGCGAGGGCACATCGCAGGCGCACCCCGGATAGATGTTATCACGCCAGGTACCCCCGACATCCGAGCCCTTTTCGATCAGCAATATGTCTGAAAACCCGGCCTCGCTGAGCTTGATCGCCATCGCGATACCACCGAATCCCGTGCCGATAATCAGCACATCAACAGATTTATCCTCGGGCTGCGTTCCCGCCCTTGTCGCCATATCGAGCATATTTCCCCCGGGCTCATTATATTTACCCTTACGTTAACATACTCAGCCCCTCAGGGCGGTCTATGCAAGCCCCGGGCAAATGTTGGGCGCTTTTTGGGTGTCATTGCCTCGTCCGCCGCCGGGCGGTACTCTCATGCCGCTTATCGTTATAAATGATATCATGAAACCGAGACTGAAAATGACCTTGATCGCCGACCGCCTGAACCGCATCAGCCCCAGCCAGACCATCGCCATCTCTTCTAAAGCGCGGGCGCTGAAGGCAGCTGGCCGGGATATTATCAGCCTTTCCGCAGGTGAGCCGGATTTTGATACGCCGGACCATATCAAGCAGGCCGCCATCGCCGCCATCATGGCGGGTGAGACGAAATATACCGATGTCGCGGGCACGCTGCCCTTGCGCCAAGCGGTGGCGGCCAAGTTCAAGCGCGATAGCGGGCTCGATTATACGGCGGACGAGATCATCGTCTCCACAGGTGGCAAGCAGGTGATCTTCAACGCCATGCTGGCCACCGTGCAGGAAGGTGACCAGGTGATCATCCCCACCCCCTGCTGGGTCTCGTATCCGGACATCGTGGCACTGGCCGAGGGCACCCCGGTTTTTGTGCCGTGCAGCCAGAATCACGGCTTCAAACTCCGCGCCGACGACCTTGAGGCCGCGATCACGCCACACACCAAATGGGTGTTCCTGAACTCCCCCAACAACCCCACCGGGGCCGCCTATGCCGCCGCCGATCTGCGGCCGATCTGCGATGTGCTGCTGCGCCACCCGCATGTCTGGGTGTTCACCGACGATATTTATGAAAAACTCGCCTATGACGGGTTTCAACCCGCGACCATCGTGCAGGTGGAACCAAAACTACGCGACCGCACCGTGACGATGAATGGCTGCTCGAAAGCCTATGCGATGACCGGCTGGCGTATCGGTTTTTGCGGTGCCCCGTTGGCCTTGATCAAGGCGATGGACAAGCTGCAAAGCCAATCCACATCCAACACCTCCTCGATCAGCCAGGCCGCGGCGAAGGCCGCGTTGAACGGGCCGGAGGATGGTCTACATGAGATGGTACGTACCTATAAAGACCGGCGCGATCTTGTCGTCGAGATGCTGAACACCGCACCGGGGATCACCTGCGCCAAGCCCGAAGGCGCGTTCTATGTGTTTCCCGCCATCCATGGCTGCATCGGCAAAACCACGCCCAAAGGTGCGACAATCAACACCGACGAAGATTTCGTGATCGCCCTGCTCGATGAAGAAGGTGTCGCCGCCGTGCACGGCTCGGCCTTTGTCTATCCCGGACATTTCCGCATCAGCTACGCCACCTCAACTGATCTCCTGCGCGAAGCCTGCACCCGCATCCAACGGTTCTGCGCGGCGCTGAAAGTATAAGGGGAAGCACCTTTTTTTCTTTAGAAAAAGAAGCAAAAAGACTTTTATAATTTTGGGCTAGCAGCCTGTCGGATTGGGGCCAAAAATCGACGCTTAACGAAATGTTCTTCCGCTTGTGGGCAGTATAATACCAGCTGGCCTAAAGAATGACTCTCGGCGGGCAGCAAGTGCTTCTTTTTGTGAACAAAAAGAAGCAAAAAAACATTATTAATCTGGGCCATTGGGGTTCCAGAAGCCCGGCACCGGCATAACAAAAGTTTTTTGCGCCGCTTTTTTTCAAAAAAGCGGCATCTCGCTTTAAACGTTTCTGATTATTACCAACAGCCCCGCCCCGGTGGCCAGCACGGGGATGAGGATAATCGCCTGGATATTCACGAACACGCAGAGCCCGGCCACCAGCGCGCCCGCGAAATACGCCAAAAAAGACACGCTCTGCCGTTTGGTGTCTGGCGGCACCGCAAAGCGCTTGCTGGCCAGCATGTCGGTGAGGCCTATGACGATGTTGGTCAGCGTGCTGGTGAACACAACTGTCGGGATGTTTGACAGATTGACGCGCTTGCCGATGATGCTCTGCACCCCCATGGCCAGCGACAGCAGCAGGATCAGCGTGTCACGGCTGATGCTTGCGTGGTCATGGGCGGTGGTGAACCACATCCATACAGTGGCTGCCAGCAGGCATGTCTCGGCACCCAGCAACAGGCGCAACGCCGTGAATTGCGCCCGCTTGCGCCCCAGCAATGTGCCTGCCACGCCACCGCCGATAAAGCCGAGCAACGCGATGAGCGACGCCAAAGCCGCGATGAATGAGAACCGGGCGAGATAAAGACCCATAAACGCCAGATTACCGGTCATGGCGGAGGCGAACACGCCGCCCAGCCGCGCGAAGCTGATAATATCCACGGCCCCGGCGGCCAGCGCGGTCAGGCCCAGAATACGCTCCAGCCGATGATCTGTGGTTGGTTCAGAAAGCCCGTTCATGCAGGTGGCTGCTTGTCACGACTCGTCGCGCGCCGCAACCGCCTCGGCCTCTGGCGTCATCGTCCGGCGCGCGCGCAGCCGCCTGATCCTGCGCGCATCGGCCTCCAGCACCAGGAACTCGACCCCCGATGGATGGGCGATAATTTCCCCCTTGGTCGGCACCCGGCCCGCGAGGTTGAAAACCAATCCACCCACCGTCTCGATATCCGCCGCGCGTTCATCCTCGGAGAGCACAACGCCCATGCACGCCTCGAAATCCTCGACCGGCAGCAGTGCGTTAAGGTCGAGCGCGCCATCCGCCCGCTCGGTCAGCATCGGGCCTTCGACCTCGTCA
>JAQNCU010000085.1 GCA_029077775.1 Acidocella sp.
CGCGTATGAACCACGCCAGCAGGAGCCGAGGCGGTATGAGCCGCGTGTTTTTGAGCCCCGCGCCAAAACCGAATTTCAGCGCTCCGAGCGGCCCGAGCGGAGCGAACAAAGAGGTGATCGGCCCGAGCGGAGCGAGCAGAGAGGAGAACAAAGAGGAGAGAACAGGGGTGAGCCGCGTTTTCGGCCAGAACCTGTGGTGACCGCGCCGATCGATATCAGCCAGGCGCTTGAGGCCGAGCTTGCCGCCGCCATAGCGCCCGCCGGGTTGGGGGCGCAGCCCGCGATGCCTGAGCCGAAACCCATGGTGGCCCCCGAACCGCGTGCGATCCCGATTATCCCTGATGCGCCGCCCCGGGTTGCGGTCATGAAGGCACCGAACGAGGGTGAAGCACCGATTGCCACCGAGGGCGCGCCACGAGTGCCGAAACCGCGCGGGCGGCCCCGGGTGGCGAAGCCAGCCGTCGATGAGGCAAAAACCGGCTCTAGCCCAACATCCGACCAATAACGCGGGCGGTGTAATCAACCACGGGGATGATTTTGCCGTAATTGATGCGTGTCGGGCCGATGACGCCGATGGCGCCGACGATGCGGTCCTGCGCGTTGCGCGCCGGGGCGACGATCATGGAGACGCCAGCGGCCCCGAACAGCCCGGATTCGGCGCCGATGAAGATGCGCACGCCGTCCGAAGATTCTGCCAGGTCGAGGAGGCGGAGCATGGTCTCCTCGGTTTCCAGCCGCTCGAACAAAGACTGGATGGCGCCGAGTTTTTCAAGCTGGTCGACATCGGCCAATAGCCGCCCCTGGCCGCGCAAAATCAGCGAGCCCGCCCGGCCCTCACCGCCCCAACTGGCGAGCCCGGCCTCGATAACGCTGTTGGTCAAGGCATCGAGCGCCGTGCGGTCAGCTGACATATCGCCCGCGACGCGGCGGCGCAGTTCCGCCAGTGACAGGCCGGAATGCTGGGCGTTCAGGTAATTGCTGGCCTGTTGCAGGGCCGAGGGTGGCAGGCCCGGCGGGGTCTCGATGATGCGGTTTTCCACCTGGCCATCCGCCGAGACGAGCACGACCAGCGCGCGGCCCGGTGAGAGCGGCACGAACTCGATATGTTTGACGGGGCCGTCGCCCTTGGGTGCCAACACCAGCCCGGCGGCGGCGGATAGTCCGGAGAGCATCGTCGAGGCCTGGGCCAGCGTATCCGCCAGCGAGCGGCCCGATTGCGCGAGGGCGAGGTTGATGGTGGCACGCTCATCCTCGGATAACTCGCCGAATTGCAACAGGCCATCGACGAACAGGCGCAAACCACGATCCGTCGGCAGACGCCCGGCGGAGGTGTGTGGGGAAAACAGCAGCCCGGCATCGGTGAGGTCGGCCATGACATTGCGGATGGTGGCGGGCGAGAGGTTAAGCGGCAGCAGGCGCGAGAGCGTGCGCGAGCCCACAGGCTCCCCGGTTTCAACATATTGCTCGACGATTTCCCGCAGGACGGCAGCCGAGCGGATATCGAGCCCTGGCGGCAGGCGGGGTGGCTGGGTGGCGCGCGGGGGGGAGCGGTTGTCCATGATCTGCAACGCTTGATATAGCATGATCAGGGGGTAAGGTTTTCTTTTTCTGTAGAAAAAAAACAAAAAGACTTTCGTTGATCTGGCGCGCGGGTGTCTGCGGTGGTGGCGCCCATGGCCCATTAGCCAGTCCGGGTGTTTATGTGCGGCTGCAACGCAACAGGAGGGGTTATGCGGCCATCGGGCAGGCGGTTCGACGAGATCAGGCAGATTAGCATCGAGACCGGGGTGGCGCGCCACGCCGAGGGCTCGGCGCTGATCCGTTTAGGGGGCACTGAGGTGCTGTGCGCGGCCTCGGTCGAGGGCCGGGTGCCGGGGTTTTTGCGCGGGCAGGGTGAGGGCTGGGTGACGGCGGAATATGGCATGTTGCCACGCGCCACGCATAAACGTGGTGAGCGTGAGGCCGCAAAGGGCAAGCAAAGCGGGCGCACGCAGGAGATTCAGCGGCTGATCGGGCGGAGCCTGCGCGCCATGGTGGACCGCAAGGCGATGGGGGAGATCACGATCACGCTCGATTGTGACGTGCTGAACGCCGATGGCGGCACGCGCTGCGCCAGCATCACAGGCGGCTATGTGGCGCTGGCATTGGCGCTGGCGACTCTGCGCCGGAACAACGTGATGAAGGCCAACCCGCTGCTGGGCCCGGTGGCGGCGATATCCTGCGGGATTTACCGCGGCGTGGCGGTGCTGGATTTGGACTACCCCGAGGATTCAGCGGCGGAGACGGATGCGAATTTTATCCTCACCCCGGATGGCGGGATCATCGAGATTCAGGCGACCGCGGAGACCGGGCGGTTCAACGACGCGGCGTTCATGGCGATGATGGCGCTGGCCCGCCAGGGTGTGGCGGCGTTGTTCGAAGCACAGGCCAAGGCGTTGGCGTAAAAGCCAGGGCTATGTCGATCTGCCCAGGGTGCCGCAAAGCCGGGGCCACCATGAGCAGAGAGCGGACATAAACTTACAGACGAACCTGAGGCCGTGCGATTCCCCGAGGGTGAGAAACCTCTCAAGAGCCAAGAGCGTAATGAACACCCACAATGAATTTCTGCCCGTAATACTCACGCTGGACGGGGAATGTCGAAGAGGCGCTCTGGGTGAATTCAAGTTTGTAGTTGGTCAGATTGTTACCTTGGAAGAAGACCTGCAATTTTGGTGTCACGTTGTAGAAGGCGCTTACATCGAGCTGCAAAACCGGCTGGGTGTAGATGTTGGTGCTCGGGTCGGATGCGACCGTGTACAAATTGCGAGAGTTGTAGGTTTCATCGACATCAAATTCAAATGGCCCGGTTTTGTAGCTCTCCGTGGCATTGATGGTAAGGGGATAGGTTTGCGGCAGGATGGAACGACCCTGTCCGGGGATGACGTCCGCGGTCGCATCGACATAGGTTGCATTAGCTTCCAGACCCAGACCGTCGAGAGGTTTCGGCAGGAAATAGAGGTTCTGGATGGCTTCAAGCGTGACGCCACGCGCAACGGCGCCATTTATATTGCTGAATGTCTGGAACTGGTTTCCGCCCTGAAAGAATGAGTTTGCGATGACGTAGTTTTTGAAATCTTTCTGAAAAGCGTCCGCTTCCAGCAACCCGCCATGCTGCGTGAAATACCCGAGCGCCAGATCGAAACTATCGCCTGTCATCGGCTTGAGGTTGGGGTTGCCTTTGGTGATCAAATTCCCGGCGCCGACGGCAGCGCCGTTGAAAGTGACCGAAACGGCGGGGTTGATCTGCTGAAAGCCTGGACGCGCAATGCCCGTGGAATAGGAAAACCGGCCTTGCAGCGCATTTGTGAAGGCATATTTCATTTGAAACGTGGGAAACAGATTTACGTAGCTGATGCTGTTCGTGGTCGGCGTTGCGTTGACAGTTGTGGTGCCACCTGCGGAGGTGGTGGACCCGTAGGCTGTGAACGAATCTTGTGTTGCTTCAACACGAGCGCCAGCCAGAGCCTCGAACTTTCCAAACTGCACATCTTCCTGGGCAAACCCGGCGTAGATGTTCTCGCTATCGTGCTGATAGCCTTGCAAGTTCGCAACCTGGTCAGTGGCAGGCTGCAGCGGGCCGTAGGGTATGGCAAAAAATTCGTCGTAATTCAGATTAGGCCCAACCGGATAGGTGTTACCGTAATCAGTTTGTCCGGGCTGCCCGCCCGTGACACTGGGGAGTGAGAACGGCCCGTTGACCGGCGTCAGGCTTATCGTGTTCTGCAGCCTGTTGCGCGACCTTAAACTGAAGTTTCCGCCCACTTTAAATGTGCCGAGGGTATTGAAGAATGTCGTCGGCGCCGAGGCATCAAAACCATTATCGTAAATTTTGTCAGTGGTATGGCTTGGGTAATTGGTCAGGTCGGTAAAACTGAAATTACTGGCATCCGCGGGATTGACCGCAGCGCCACTCGCATCTGACACGCTGTATGTCCGCAAGGCCGGGTTTGAGGCGTTATAATCAACTGT
The DNA here is from genome assembly GCA_029077775.1 of Acidocella sp. Classification (GTDB taxonomy): domain Bacteria; phylum Pseudomonadota; class Alphaproteobacteria; order Acetobacterales; family Acetobacteraceae; genus Acidocella. The sequence goes on from JAQNCU010000085.1 coordinate 4,009, forward strand.
CAGATTCTGATCGTTGCTATTGAAATTTGAGACGTAGTCACGGGTGAACTTGTCGAACCCTTCGGTGTAGGCGCTGTGTACATTCAACGTCACGAGATTGTCCACGATGAACTGGCCGCCGCCTTCAAGGAAGGTCATGCCGACACGTTCGGCACTGTTCTCGTAATATTTGTTCAGATTGGCCCCGGTTGCGGTGAAATCGTTATTGCCATTATCGATGACCGCGCCGCCATTGGTTCCGTCGAGATTTTGCAGATAGAGTTCGTTCTTCTGAATGCTCTCGTTATCATAACTATACATTCCCCGGACGTATAAATGGACAGCGGTGTTGGGATCAAAGGCAAACTCACCCGCCGTGCCCTGGGTAATGCGGTTATTATTATACCGGCGCAATTGTAAATAATTCAGCATCGAGGGTTGGCCGGCGACGGTGGGATTCGTGTAGCCCTCCTCCTCGTCAAAAATGCCCGGTGATGCATTGAAATAGCCGAAACTGCCGATAAAGCTGAAAGGCTTATTGTTTTGCATCGAGGCCATGCCGGGGATCGCGAAATGTCCGCCAGCGGTTATGCTGCCTTCGGCCAATCCATGGCCCTGGGCCGGTGTATAGCCACCTGCGGCGGTAACGTTCAGTACGGGTCTGCCATCCACCGGTAATTCAGGCGGCAATATATCGGCGACGCCGCCCAGCCCGGTAGCGGGGATATCAGGTGTTAGCGTGGCGATGACCTGCGCACCACCGATCAAGCCAGGCGGCAGAAAATCGAGTGACACGCCACGTGAGCCGCCGCCAGGGTTGGCGTTGGTATTCACCGCCGGCAGGTCGACCCCGGCATATTCGGTTGCGTTCAGATCCTCGGCGAGCCCGCGGATGGTCAGGAAGCGGCCAAAGCCTGAATCCGACTGCATGGCGACACCGGGGATGCGCCGGAAGGCTTCGGCGCCGTTCGAATCTGGCCGTTTGCGGATTTCCGAGGCTGGCTGAACGAAAAGTATGTTGGGAGCATCTTTTTGTTTGGCCACCGCCTGGGCGCGCGTTCCGGTCCCGCTTGGCGCGACATATCCACCGGCCTGTCCGTTTGCGGTCACCGAACCAAGATTGATCGATGCTGACGATTGATCCGAGGCCGGTGTTTGCGCATTGGCCGTGAGCGCACTGCAAAACATCAGCGATGTGGAAGCCGCCAGATGTAGCCGGTATTTCATCACCATGCCGATACGCCCCTTGTTCAAATATCGGGTGTGCGTACTGGCAATGTGAAGCGACTTGAATATGCTGAAGGTCAGTGCGGTCGAATTTCATACAAACGACGCGAAATGTTTTCACAATTGTCAAAAATACGACCCCTTGAAAAGCCGTAAAGTTATCATCGATAGAAATTATAATTTCATTTATATATGATTGGTGGGTTAGACTGCGTTGACTCTTGATCCGCCCGCTTGCCGAGCGCACCAAGAGTTTGAATTGCCCTCTGGATCAATGTTTAGAGCCGATGTCCAACGACGCGCCCTGCCAACCAGATCGCGTGGTAACGGTCAGGGAGCCCCGAAAAGAGATGAGGGAAAACGAAGTCATACCTGCCGCCGGTTGCGATCATCCGGCAGAAGGATGGTCGCCGCCCCCACCAGGCTCATCGCCCACCAGCGCGCGGGCGAATTCGGCGGCGTCGAAGGGGCGTAGATCGTTGATCTGCTCACCGGTGCCGACGGCATGGATCGGCAGCCCGAAACGCTCAGCCAGCGCCACCACGATCCCGCCGCGCGCCGAGCCGTCGAGCTTGGTGACGATAAGGCCGGTGAGGTCCACCATGTCCCGGAAAATCCCGACCTGGGAGAGCGCGTTCTGGCCTGTGGTGGCATCCAATGTGAGCAATACGGCATGCGGGGCGGTGGGGTCCTGTTTGCGCAGAACACGGATGATTTTGCGCAGATCCTCCATGAGTGCCGATTTGTTATGCAGCCGCCCGGCGGTGTCGATGAGCAGGATATCGGCCCCCTGTTTGCGCGCGCGCGCCAGGGCCTCATGCGCCAGGGAGGCTGGGTCTGAGTTGGGCGGGGCGGTCACGATATCCGCCCCGGCGCGGGTGGCCCAGATTTGCAGCTGCTCCACCGCGGCGGCGCGGAAGGTGTCTCCGGCGGCGAGCATGGGGGTCAGGCCCGCCTCTTTATAAAGCAGAGCGAGTTTGCCGATGGTGGTGGTTTTGCCTGCCCCGTTCACGCCGGTCATGAGGATCACGAAGGGTTTTTTGGTGTTATCCGGGACCAGCGGGCGCGCCACCGGGCTGAGGATCTGCGCGATTTCAGCGGCCAGGGTCTCGCGCACCTCAGCATCGGTTACCTCCCGCCCGAATCTCGTGCTGCGGAATTTGGCGATGATCCGCGCCGCGACGCTGGGGCCGAGATCGGCGGCGATCAGTTCATCCTCAAGGGCTTCCAGGGCGGCGTCGTCGAGCTTGCGTTTGGTGAGTGTGGCGGTGATGCCGCCGGTCAGCCGGGCGGCGCTGCGGGACAGGCCTGATTTAAGGCGCGCGAAAAACGCGGAGACCGCCATCAGGCAAAATCCGGGAGCTGGCCGGCATAGGCGGTCACCGCCGGGCCGCGCATGAGCACATGGTCATTGGCATCGAGCGTGATCAGCAAGTCCCCGCCATCGAGCAGCAGCACGGCGCGGCGTTCAGCGAGCCCGCGCCGATGCGCGTTGACCAGGGCCGCACAGGCACCCGAGCCGCAGGCCAGGGTGAGCCCGGACCCACGCTCCCATACCCGCAGACGGATGCGCGTGGGGGATTCGACCAGGGCGAAGCCGATATTCGCGCGTTCAGGGAACAGGCGGTGAGATTCGAGCAGCGGGCCGATGCTCTCGATTGGCAGATGGGTCAAATCATCGACAAAGAAGGTGGCGTGCGGGTTGCCGAGCGAACAACAGGCTGGGTCTGAGACGGGGCCAAGGGCGAGGTTCACATGCAGCGTGTCAGCGGGGGCGGCCAGCGGGATATCGCCCCAGCCGAGCAAGGCGATGCCCATATCGACTTCGACCAGCCCGGGGCCCATGATCTCAGCCCGCAACAGGCCCGAGTCGGTGCGGATGCGCACCATGCGCGCGCCACTTTCCTCCGCCAGCAGGGCGGCGACGCAGCGCGCGGCATTGCCGCACATGGAAGATTCCGAGGCATCGGCGTTTAAAATGCGCATGAAGGCATCGGCATCCGGGCCGCCGGGTTCGATGATGATCATTTGGTCGCAGCCGACACCCAAACGCCGGTCGGCGATAAGCCGGATGGTGGGGGCGGTGAGCGCGATGGGTGCCGACCGTGCATCCAGCACCACGAAATCATTACCCGCGCCGTGCATTTTTAAAAACGGTATCGCCATGGCGTCTCTCTATCCCGGGGACACGGTTTGCTCAAACCGCGCGGTGCATGACCAAGGCGGGGATGAGGCCATGGACCGGGTGACGGAACGCGCCGGGGATTTCAGCCAGGGTGACAAAGCCCAGGCTGTGCCAGAGTTTGACGGCGCGGCTATTGGTTTTGACGACGAGGTTGAACTGCATGGCGGTGAAGTTCCGGGCCCGCGCATGGGCCAGCGCGTGGGCGGCCATAGAGCGGGCGACGCCCTGCCCGGTGGCGCGCGCGGCGGTCATGAACCCGCAATTGGCGACATGGCTGCCCGGCCCTGGCTGGTTGGCGCGCAGATAATAGGTGCCGAGGATATCATCGCTTCGGCAGGCTACGAAACACTCACGGTCCGCCCCGGTCCAATAGGCAAGCGCCTCGGCGCGGTCCATGTTCCGCGGCAGGGCATAGGTCTCCCCCGCGCGGATCACAGGCTCCATAATGGCCCAGATGGCGTCATGATCGGCGATGAGCGCAGGACGGATGATGATCGTCATAACGCGAATTCATCCAAGCCCGGCACAATGAGCCTGGACCGAACCTTGCTCGAATAATTCAGACCATAAATGGCACCGAATTCGCTGCGGGGGGTTGGGTGGCGTGATTTTTTCAGACCCGGCGCGCAGTGTACGTTCTGTACACGAGCACCGGAAGCTGAAAAGAGCGCGTCAGACGACCCTCCGCGGTAGAATTCGGTGCCATTAATACATGTGTTGGCCGCCATTGATGGAGAGCGTGGACCCGGTGATGAAATCAGCATCGTCGGAGGTGAGGAAGACCACGCCGCGTGCGATGTCCTCGGCGGTGCCCAGGCGGCCGCGGGGGATTTTGGCGATGATTTTTTCCAGCACGTCGGGCGGGACGGCGCGGACCATTTCAGTATCGACATAGCCGGGGGCGATGGCGTTGGCGGTGATGGAGAAGCGCGCACCTTCCTGGGCGAGGGCTTTGGTGAAGCCGTGGATGCCGGATTTGGCGGCGGCGTAATTGACCTGGCCATATTGTCCGGCCTGGCCGTTGATGGAACCGATATTCACGATCCGGCCGAATTTTGCGGCTTTCATGCCGTCGAAACAGGCTTTGGAGAGGTTGAAGCAGGAGCCGAGATTGGTGTCGATCACCGCGTCCCACATCTCGCGTGTCATGCGGGCGATGGTGGTGTCGCGCGTGATGCCGGCATTATTGACCAGAATTTCAATCGGCCCGTGGCGGGTCGCGATATCGGCGGTGGCGGTCAGGCATTCCTCGAAATGCCCGGCGTCGAACTTCAACGCCTCGATGCCGGTATCGCGGGTGAAGGCGGCGGCGGCTTCGGTGTTGCCGGCATAGCTGGCGATGACGTGCCGGCCTGCTTCCTGTAGGGCGATGCTGATGGCGGCCCCGATGCCGCGGGTGCCGCCTGTGACCAATGCGATGCGCGCCATGATATTTCCTCCGATTTTTTAGGAGGTTAGCCTAGATGCGCAAGCGCGGAAAGGCGGGCGCGTGGGGAATTGTTGGGGCAAACGGCGCGGGAATGGCGTGTTTGCCGCCCTCTGGCGGCGAAACAGCTTGCAGCCATGGGGTGAGTATGGTGTATTGTATACAATAACGAAATTGCGGAGGGTCGGTTATGTCACTATCCAGCAGCAAATTTGCCTCTGACGGGCAGCAGATTTTTCCCATGAATGCCTGGTATGCCGCCGCCTGGGACGCCGAGGTGAAACGGGAGTTGCTGCCCCGGACGATATGTAACAAGAAAATGGTGTTTTACCGTACGGCTTCGGGTGCTGCGGTGGCGCTGGAGGATGCGTGCTGGCACAGGTTGTTGCCCTTGTCGCTGGGCCTGTTGAAGGGCGATGATATACAATGTGGCTACCATGGTTTGGTATACAATTCGCAGGGGCGATGTGTGCATATGCCAAGCCAGGAGACCATCAACCCGTCCGCTTATGTGCGTGGCTTTCCGGTGGTTGAGGCGCATCGGTTCATCTGGGTCTGGCCCGGCGATCCGGCGCTGGCCGACCCGGATTTGGTGCCCGATCTGCATTGGAACAAGGACCCGCATTGGGCAGGGGATGGCAAGGTGATCCATGCCGCGTGTGATTACCGGCTGGTGATCGATAACCTCATGGATTTGACGCATGAGACCTATATCCACCAGGGCTCGATTGGCAATGAGGCGGTGGCGGAATCGCCTTTTGAGGTGACGCATGGCGAGCGCACCGCCACGGTCACGCGCTGGATGCTGGATATCGAGCCGCCGCCCTTCTGGGCGCGGCAGCTGGGCAAATCGGGACATGTGGATCGCTGGCAGGTGATCCATTTCCAGGCACCCTCGACCATCGCCATCGATGTCGGTGTCGCCCCCGCCGGGACCGGCGCGCCGGAAGGTGACCGCTCCCAGGGGGTGTCGATGTGGGTGATCAACACCACGACCCCGGCGACCGACAAGACCTGCCATTATTTTTGGGCGAATGTGCGCGATTACCGGA
>JAQNCU010000488.1 GCA_029077775.1 Acidocella sp.
CCCGCATAAAGCATTGTAAGCTGACGGGCTGCTTCCCTCGCCGCATTGCCGAGCGGAGCGACCCGGTCTTCGGTCATTCGGAAATTGGGCGCCGATACCGAGAGTGCTCCCACCGGCTCGCCAAATTCATTGAGGATGGCCGTGCCAATGCAGCGCATACCAAGGGAGTGCTCTTCATTGTCCAGCGCATAGCCTCGCTGCACCGTCTGCTCGACATCGGCGAGCAAGGAGACTTTGTCGCCATGGGTAGAGTTGGTGAAGCGTGTATATTTGCAGTTTTCCAGCAGTTTTTCACGCTGCTCCGGCGCCATCGCGGCGAGGATCGCCTTACCCGCGGCAGAGGCATGCAGCGGTAGCTCCGACCCTGAACGAAAAAAGGCGCGGACAGATGCGTGGCTCTCGGCCTGGCCCACGCATATGATCGTGGTTTCCTCGAATTTTGACAGATTGATGGTTTCATCCGTCGCCTGCTGCAATGCACGAAGCACCGGGCGCGCGATCTCCGGCAATTTACGGATACGCAAATAGGCGGAACCGATACGGAACAGCCCAACACCCACCGACCAGAGCCCGGTTTCGATATCGTGCCGTACCAAACCGCGGTGTTCCAGGGTTTGAAGCTGGCGGTGGACTGTCGAGGTTGGAAGGCCGGTCCGCCGTCCGATCTCCGCCAAAGACGTGAAGTCTATCCCGGCCAACACCTCGAGGATGGAAATCGCACGGTCAAGTGACTGAATATCGCTGCTGCCCTCGCCGCTCGCTGAAGGGGGCCTGCCGCGCCGACGCAGGGTCTGAGGCAGAATGATGTCATTCATTTGTGTCTCCTGGGTAAGCCAGGGGGCTGAAGTTCCTTAATTTTCCCACAATGCAAGAATATTTTCCCACGGTACAAGAAAAACTCCACTAGACAAAACCCTCCCGATTTGCAATTCTCTCACATCGTGAGATTAATTCCCATATAAATGTTAATATGGGAAATGGAGAAATAAGATGGCGCAGATGATAGCCGCGGAGGCGGCGATCAGAGTTATGCAAAGCGAGGGTGAGGGCGTCGCTTTTTGCATTGCTGGCGCCGCAATCCTACCGCCTTATGGCCTGCAGGCAAAGGAAGTTGTGCCTGCCAGGTAAAGCGACGTGCGGGGGGAGGGGCATTAGATAAGGAGTATTAAGCATGAAAGTGTGCATTTTTGGTGCCGGCGCGATCGGCGGATATCTTGGCGCGGAAATGTCTCGCGCCGGGGCCGATGTGAGTTTGGTGGCGCGCGGCGCCAACCTTGAGGCCATGCGCCGCGATGGTGTGCGCGTGATCACGGAGAACGAGGAATTCGTCGCCCGCCCCGTTTGCACCAACGACACGAAAGAGCTTGGCGTCCAGGATTATGTGATCATCGGGCTCAAGGCACACCAGATCTCTGCCGCGGTGCCGGCGTTGCAGCCGCTGCTGGGAGAGAACACGAGCGTGGTTGCCGCGGTTAACGGCATTCCGTACTGGTACTTTCATCGCCACGGCGGCAAGCTGGATGGCAAAATTGTGGAAAGTGTCGATCCGGGCGGCTTGCAGTGGAAGGGCATTGGGCCTGAGCGCGCGATTGGCTGCATTGTGTATCCGGCCACAGAGCTCGAGCAGCCGGGTGTTATCCGCCATATATACGGTGACAAATTCCCGCTCGGCGAGCCTTCAGGCGAAATTACCCCCCGTGTTCAGCGTTTGTCTGAGTTGTTCGAGGCGGCGAACCAACGCGCGCCGGTGCTTGAGCGTATCCGTGATGAAATCTGGCTGAAGCTGTGGGGCAATCTTAGCTTCAACCCGGTCAGCGCCCTGACCCATGCGACGCTTGACGTGATCTGCACTGACCCCGGAACGCGCGCAGTGTGCAAGTCCATGATGTTGGAGGCGCAGGAGATCGCTCAGACCATGGGTGTGAATTTCCGTGTTGACGTGGAGCGGAGGATCGAAGGAGCGCGCAAGGTTGGCGCGCACAAGAC
>JAQNCU010000489.1 GCA_029077775.1 Acidocella sp.
GTAAAATCGCAAATACAGCAATCGGGCGTGAAGTCAGTGAAGCACTGGCCGCGTACTCGTTGCCGGTGCTGGCCTCTACCATCGGCCAGCGCGTGATTTTTGCCGAGGCCGTGGCGAATGGCTTGGCCGTGTTTGAAGTCGAGCCAGACGGTTCAGCGGCGCAGGAAATCAAAGAACTTAAAACCGAGTTGATGGAGTTTTTGAAATGAGCGCCAAAAAAGTAAGCATCGGAACCCGGCCAACAACCCGGTCACAGGAACAACCCGCCCAGGCTGATGAATGGGTGAAGGATCGCGCAAGCGAGCCGATGAAACGCTTAACTATCGACATACCGGCAGACCTACACCGAGCCATTAAAACCGCGACGGCCAGCCGTGGCGCGAAAATTGCGGACGAAGTGCGCGAGCTGCTTATGCAGAAATACGGAAATCATTAAATACGGCTGAGCGGAGTTTCCTGTTTAGGTAAGCCGGTCTGGTATAATTAAAGAACGGAAAAAAGAAAACCCCCGATTCGCTGCCCCAATCTCTTGGCGGGGACGAGCAGCAAATCAGGGGTCATCAGTCGCAAATAGCAAAGGAACTATAGCATGATTGCTGAAAAATCACATAACCATAGCCGCCAAGAAGTGCGGGCTATGTGTCACTAGCTCCACAGCCAAGGCAGCTAGAGCTGTTCAAAAGCACCCTGCCGCGCAAGCCTTACTGCTCTGACGATCTCGGCGTGCTCCACATCAGGCCGGCTGAGACTGCACTGCAGCGCCGGTATATCCAGCACAACCCCCCACCCGTCATCGCATGGCTTGTCTTTGACATCGACAAGCGTAGTGCAGTGGAGGCTTGGGAAGGTACGGCATGGGACGACGAGAAGCTGCCGCAGCTCCCTCCGCCTGCGTGGATCGCATCGAATGCCTCCGGCATAGGCGGACACATCGCATACGGCATCTCAACGCCGGTGGCGCGTACAGATGCAGCTCGTGATCGTCCGCTCCGTTTTGCGGCCGCAGTCGAGTACGCGTACAGACAGCGACTTGGCGCTGACCGAGGGTACGCTGGGCTTGTCACAAAAAATCCCGTACATAAGCACTGGCGCGTGTATACGCCCTCCCTTGACGGAGGTGTCTACGACCTGGCAGAGCTGTCCGAGTATGTCAATTTACCCAAGAAGATCCCGAAGCGAGATCGTGAGGTTGGCGTTGGTCGCAATGTCGAGCTATTCGACAACCTGCGCCAGTGGTCATACTCAGCCGTTCGCCAGTATTGGCGACCGGATGGCTATAACGCGTGGCTAGATGCGTGTATCGACCGGGCCAGCGAAATGAATCAATTTCACTCACCTCTGCCTTTCGGTGAGGTTCGAGCTATTGGTAAGTCAATTGCAAAGTGGGTGTGGAAACACTTCACGCCCGTGGGCTTCCGTGAAGTTCAATCCAGACGAGGCAAGCTAGGCGGTCGACCAGCACTAGGCGAACCGTGGCAGGAATTGGGCATTAGTCGCGCGACTTACTTTCGCCGCAAGGCATCGGTTTTGATCGTTCCCGATTGAGCGTGAGACTAAAGCCATATCAGATAACAGCCTCCGTTGGACGGATCTTCATAGGCTGGCACACGCCGCCGAAGCCGTAGCGTTAGCGTAGGTGAGGTGTCAGGCGGGGGCGAACCGAAGGCAGCCGCATGTGTTCCGCTACTCACCTTGCTCGCGCTGATGGCTGATCGCTGGGCGTTAAGTAACGATAAGCGACGACGTAACCCGCCTTGCCAAAGGGAACAAACAGCAGACGCAAAGCCAAAACATTCGGATGAGGTTTGCCCAGCTCAGGGTTATCGGAGAGCAGGTCGATTGAATCAATCAACGCTTGGGCAGCACGCTCCGCAGCGGCAGGGTTTTGGTCTTGAATGAACTGGCGCAGACGAACCAGCGCCTACAGCGCCGGGGCGAAGACCTCTACTACACGCCGCTATCAGACAAGAAGCATCACATC
>JAQNCU010000086.1 GCA_029077775.1 Acidocella sp.
CAGCCTGATCGACGCGATCGAAAGCGGCATCGTCAAACTGCCGCGTGTGCCGGTCACCGACAATCTGGTGCAGACCGACACGGTCGTCTACCGCGATTTGTGGAAGCATATCGGCAAGCAACTACCCAAGACTGCCGCGGGCGCCGCCAAGCTTAGCCCGTTCGACCTGCCCAACACGCTGAAAACCGCGCTGAACGCCCTCTACAGCCACTATGAGGGCGAGTTCGATCGCTGGCAGCGCGCCGGCATCGAGGTTCCCCCCGTATTCATCGTGGTTTGCCAGAACACCGCCATCTCCAAACTGGTCTTCGAATGGATTGCGGGCTTCGAGCGCGGCGATGCCGAGGAGGGTGAGCGCGCGGCCTTCCATGCCGGGCATCTCGATCTGTTCCGCAACTATGACGAACATGGTGCCCGCCTCCCGCGCCCGCGCACATTGCTCATCGACTCGCGCCAGATCGAATCCGGCGATGCGCTGGATAAAGGTTTCGCCGCCGCCGCCGCCGCCGAGATCGAGCAATTCAAACGCGAACTCGCCACCCGTGAAGGTGCAGCCGCCGCCCAGGGCGAGGCTAGCGAGGCTGCATTATTGCGCGAGGTGATGAACACCGTCGGCCGCGCCGGGCGGCTTGGTGAACAAATCCGTTGCGTGGTTTCCGTATCCATGCTCACCGAAGGCTGGGACACCAACACCGTCACCCACATCCTTGGCGTGCGCGCCTTCGGCACCCAGCTTTTGTGCGAACAGGTCGTCGGGCGCGGCCTGCGCCGGCAATCCTACGACCTCAACCCGGAAACCGGCCTGTTCGACGTCGAATACGCCGACATCATGGGCATCCCGTTCGACTTCGCCGCCTCCCCGCAAAAGACCAAGCCCACCAAGGTCAAGCCGGTCACGCGCGTCCATGCGATAAAGGACCGCAGCGCGCTGGAAATTATCTTCCCGCGCGTCAGCGGCTATCGCCGCGAGTTGGCGGGGGACAAGCTCGAAGCCGTTTTCACCGAGGACAGCAGGCTAGAGATCACGCCCGCCGATATCGGCCCTACCTCCGTCGTCATGGAGGGCATCGTCGGCGCCGGGGTGACAATCACGCCCCAGGTGCTGGAGCGGCTGCGCCCCTCGGAGATCAGCTTCAATCTCTCCAAATATCTTCTCTACGCGCACTTTCGCGACGAGGACGGTTTTCCCAAACAGCACCTGTTTCCGCAAATCCAGCGCCTCGCCCGTAGCTGGCTCGATGGCGGCTATCTTGTCACCAAGGGCGTGCCGATCGGCGCGATCCTCTATCAGGACCAGCTCGCCCGCGCCGCCGAAAAAATCGACATCGCCCTCACCCGCGGCAGCGAGGGGCGAATTATCGCAGTGGTCGACCCCTACAATCCCAAAGGCTCGACACGCCACGTCAATTTTATTACCTCCAAACCCTGCTGGACCGCCGGCGCCCGCCCGCCCAAATGCCATTTGAGCCATGTGGTGCTGGACAGCACCTGGGAGCAACCCTTGGCATTGGCACTGGAAAACCACCCGCGCGTGCTGGCCTACGCCAAAAATCAGGCCATGGGTTTTGAAATCCCCTATCTCGATAGCGGCACCATGCGCCGCTACATCCCGGATTTTCTGGTCCGGCTCGACGCCACACGTAAAGATGGGGGCGGCGCTGAGCCACTCAACCTGGTGCTGGAAGTGAAAGGCTTTCGCGACGAAGCCGACAAGGCCAAGGCGCAAACCATGCATGAACTATGGGTGCCGGGCGTCAATCAGCTTGGCGGCTTCGGCTGCTGGGCATTTGCCGAATTCCGCGATTGGGCAATGATGGAAGAAGATTTCGCAAAACTCGTCGAAGATTTGAGGTCGCATTCCGCGACCCCAAACGGAGATCGCCCGCATGGCGGATAAGAACGCAGCACCGCCGGCAAATCAGCCGCCGCGCATCTTCCGCGTTCGCGGCGTCGAAGTAATCTTGGATTCGGACCTTACGATGGCTTTGGGGCTGGAAACGAAGCGGCTCAATGAGCGGATCGACCGGAATTCCGACCTGGTCGATGAGCGCCACTGTTTCCACCTCACGCCGGAGGAATTTGATGCTTTGAGGTCGCAATCTGCGACCTCAAAGCCGGGACGGGGTGGCCGGCAATACCCGCCCAGGGTCTTTACCGACCGCGGCGTCGCTCGGGTCACAACCTTCATCAACACCCCCGAATCACTTCGTGCAGCCGACCTTATTACTGATACGTTCCTTATGGTGCAGCGGCAGGTGGCAGCCGGACAGCGGCAAATAGCGGTTCAGAACGCCGGACAATACCATGCCGATAAAGAGGCCGCCGAGCAGGGTCGAGACCTTCGAAAAAAACTGACCGTGGCATTGGGCCGCCTGCTGGATACGGTGATCGACATCCGGACGCATCAGACCGTGAGCGAGACAGCCAAAGATCTGACCGCAGGCGTACTCGAAAATATCCGCGAACGGTTGAAGGAAAAGGGCCTGGAGAATTTGAAGCTGGAAGCCGAGACCAGGCGTATCCTTGCGGAGGCCGAAAAACTCGCCGCCGACGTCCGGCGTGCCGACGCCGAAACAGAGGGCATCCGCCTCGACAATCTGACAAAGCGCATCGCCATGGTTCGCCAGCTATTTGACTTGCAACGCGAATTGGAGCCGGCACAGCTCGTCCAATTATTAGATAATTTTGAAACCGGACGGGCCATTGAACTCGATGCCGACGGACCAAAGCGGCTGGCCAGGCCGGCTGGGGATCAAAATTAATGGCGCGCGCCCCAAAATCCGAAAAGCAGATCGACGCGCTGAAGCATGATGCGGCGACCAGGCGCAACATACCCACCGCCGAGATGGAAAGTTTTTTTCGGCGTGATGAAGATTCTGCCCCGCGGCCGCCGCAGCATTACGCCCGCGCCCGGCCCTTGAGCGAGGGCGAGACACGCACGGCGGGAGAGCCTTCACAGCCAGAACTCATCTGGAATGGCGCGCGCATTACTATCACGGATGAGCAGATGGCGGAGTTGGCGGCTACCGGCAAACTTACGCTGTCAGACGCGCAGCTCGTCTGGCGCGGGAAGGATAAGCAGGACTGGTCCGATCTCGTGGTCAACGTGCCGCCGCTCTACATTCAGGAGAAAATCCACCCGAAAGCGATCATCGACGACCTCAAACGCCGCACCGCGCAAAAGCGCGAGGCCGAGACCGATTCACCGGATTTGTTCGCTGATTTTAACGGCATCACGCCCGAGCAGCGCGCCGAATTCTATCAGCACGACCAGCATTGGTCGAACCGCATGATCCTGGGTGATTCCCTTCAGATCATGGCCAGCCTTGCCGAACGCGAAAGTCTCAAGGGCAAGGTGCAATGCATTTATTTTGACCCGCCTTACGGGGTAAAATTCAATTCAAACTGGCAGGTTTCCACGCTTAGTAAGGATGTAAAAGACGGCAAACAGGCCGATATTTCCCGCGAACCGGAGCAGGTGAAGGCATTCCGCGACACCTGGAAAGATAGCATCCACTCTTACTTGACCTATCTGCGCGACCGGCTGACTGTGATGCGCGATTTGCTTTCCGACAGTGGCTCAATTTTCGTCCAGATTAGCGATGAGAATGTGCATCGTGTACGCGCAGTCATGGATGAGGTTTTCGGTGAGTCCCAATTCATTTCGCAGATCGTTTTTTTAAAAACAACTGGACTAGAATCCGTTTTTCGGGTGGCTTCAGCGTTCGATTATATTCTCTGGTTTGGTAAAACGCCAGATATTAAATACCGAAAACTTAGCCTTGGTAGATCAGATGCTTCGCATGATCGATTCAAAACCATTCTTCTTGATGACGGTCAAACTGAAATTCACTCGGAAGAGCGCGAGCGAGAGCTTCGCGAACAGAACACTGGATTCAAAATTGTAACCGATACGGATCTGACGAAGCCAGGACCAGGTGCCAAATATAACTTTGAGTATAAAGGACAGACGTTCCGGTCAGGAGATCGGTGGTGGGGGACCAAGCATGAAAGTTTGGTCCGGATTGGTCGGGCAAATCGATTTCTTATTACAGGGAGGGGTAAGCTCCGCTTTGCACGTGGACGCGACGATACTACTGGTCAATCCGCAACAAATCTTTGGGATGATATCGGAGGAGCCGTTCAAAGCCGAACTGACCCAAAGATATATGTTGTCCAGACCGGTACTGCGGCTATCCAACGCTGCATCCTGATGGCCACAGACCCCGGCGATCTCGTGCTCGATCCCACTTGCGGCTCCGGCACCAGTGCTTACGTCGCCGAACAATGGGGGCGGCGCTGGATCACCATGGATACCAGCCGGGTCGCCCTCGCTCTGGCTCGCACCCGCCTCATGGCCGCGCGCTACCCCTGGTATCTGCTGGCGGACAGCCGGGAAGGCCGCGCCAAGGAAGCCGAACTCACCAAACGCCCGCCCGCCGACACGCCGGTGCATAACGATATCCGCCAGGGTTTTGTTTATGAGCGCGTGCCGCACATTACCCTCAAATCCATCGCGAATAATCGGCTCATCGACGATATTTGGGAAAAATACCAGGCAGTGCTGGAACCTTTGCGCGCCACGCTCAACGCAGCGATGGCGCAGACATGGGAGGATTGGCAAATCCCCCGCGAATTGTCCGCAACCGCCCCTGCCGCCGCCCGCGCGGCGCACGAAAAATGGTGGGAGGCGCGCATCGCCCGCCAGCGCGAGATCGATGCCAGCATAGCCGCCCGCGCCGATGTCGAATTTTTGTATGACAAACCATACAAGGACGAGTCCCGCGTGCGCGTCGCCGGGCCATTCACGGTCGAAAACCTCTCCCCGCACCGCGTGCTGCCCGCCAGTGAATATGAATTGCTAGGCGACGCCCCCAGCGCCGCACAACCCGGCCAGGATTTTTCCGCCATCGTCATCGACTACCTTAAATCAGAAGGGGTGAAGCAGGAGAAGAAAAACGACCGCATTACTTTCGAGAGCCTCACCCCCTGGCCCGGCAACTATATCGGTGCCGAAGGCAAATTCATCGAGGGCGAAAACGGCCCCGAACGCCGCGCCGCCATCCTCATCGGCCCGGAATATGGCACGGTCGGGCGGCAGGATATCGTGATGGCCGCGCGCGAGGCGGTGGATGCGCGGTTTGACGTGCTGATCGCCTGCGCCTTCAATTTCGATGCCCATTCCACCGAACTCGGCAGCCTCGGCAGTTTGAAAATCCTGAAAGCCCGCATCAACCCGGACATGCATATGTCAGCCGAGCTGAAAAACACCGGGCGCGGCAACATGTTCGTAGTGTTCGGCGAACCGGATGTGGAAATTCTCGACGATGGCGGCGCCGAAATCCGCGTGAAGGTGAACGGGGTGGACGTGTTCGACCCCAACACCGGCGACATCCGCTCAAACGACACAAAAGGCATCGCCGCATGGTTCATCGACACCGATTATAACGAGGAAAGCTTCTTCGTCCGCCACGCCTATTTCCTCGGCGCCAACGACCCATACAAAAGCCTGAAAACCGCCCTCCAAGCCGAAATCGACGAGGATGCCTGGGCAACCCTCTACGCCGACACCTCCCGCCCCTTCCCGCGCCCGGCGCGCGGGCGCATCGCCGTAAAAGTCATCAACCATTTCGGAGATGAAGTCATGAAAATATTTGGGGTGTAGCGATGGCTGTGAAGAAGGGTTCGGTGACTGGCGAAGCAATTGTAGACGGGTTTCGTAGAATATTCCGAGTTTCAAACGATTCGGACGTGGCTATAAAATTGGGCGTCACGAGTGGCGCAATTTCCCAGTGGAGGCAACTAAAAACAATTACTGCGCGACAAATAATCGGGCTCGTGTTGAAATCCCAAGAGGCTGCGGTTCGCCAAGTCGAGAAAGCGGGCATCCAACCAGTGGTGGAATTCTTTCCTCTGAACAAAAAAAGAGTAGGAAAAGGCAATAATTTTGAGATGTTTGATGATCATGCAGGATCGCAAGAACCTCATCCTTATTTATCCGGCCTAAAAGCGGAGCTTGAAAGTCATCACGGAGTCTATGTGTTTTTTGATAGCAGCGGGAGAGCAATTTATGCCGGCAAAGCGAGAATTCAAAACCTTTGGAAAGAGATGAACCTTGTATTCAATAGGAACCGAAAAGACCTACAAACAATAAAACGAGTAAAGCATCCGTCCATAAAAAGTACATACAAGACATCCGATGAAAAATCTCGCCAGATTATCGGCGTTTCCATACCGCTCCACGAACTCGCGGCATATGTGAGCGCTTATGCGGTCAAAGACGGATTGATATCTGTCGTCGAGGCCATGTTGGTCCGTAGCTTTGCAAACGATCTGCTTAACAAACGAATGGAGCGATTCGGTGGGAGCAAAAAAGCAACCAAAAAGAAGCAAACTCTCCCGAAACGTAAGTCGCCATAGTCATGAATTTCCTGATCGCGGACACCTTTACCGCCTCATTCAACCGATTATCTGGTCCTGACCAGAAAGCGGTAAAGGCAAGCGTCTTCGACCTACAGATGGACCCCACAGGTAACGGCCTTCAGCTGCATCGTATTGACAAAAGCAAAGACACCAATTTCTGGTCGGCACGCGTCAACCGCGACGTCCGTCTGATCGTTCATAAAACCGGTGATAGCCTTCTGGTCGCCTATGTCGATCACCATGATGCCGCCTACGCCTGGGCCGAGCGCCGCCGGATTGAGGCGCATCCGCGAACCGGCGCCATCCAGATCGTCGAAGTGCGCGAACGCGTTGAGGAGGTTGCCCCTCCGGCGAGGCTTGATTTTGTTTTTTCCCAGCCCGCTGAAGCCAAGGCGAAGACCGCACAGCTTCTATTTTCCACCCTGGATGATAATGCGCTTCTCTCGATCGGCGTGCCAGCAGACTGGCTGGCAGACGTGCGGGCAGCAAGCGAAGATGGCTTCTTCGCACTCGCGCAACATCTACCCGCCGAGGCCGCCGAAGCGCTGCTCGAATACGCCGCCACCGGCAGGCTGAAACCCCCCGCGCCCAAACCGGCTATAGCCGACCCCTTTGCCCATCCCGATGCTCTACGGCGGATCAGGCCCATCGCCGATCAACAGGAGTTGGAGCAGGCACTGGCCTTCCCCTGGGAAAAATGGGGCGTTTTCCTGCATCCGTCGCAACGGGCGCTGGTTGATCGCGCCTTCGCCGGCCCGGCGCGGGTTGCCGGCTCGGCAGGCACCGGCAAAACCATCGTCGCCATCCATCGCGCCGTCCGGCTCGCGCGCGAAAACCCGGCATCGCGCGTTTTACTGGCAAGTTTTTCCCAGCCCTTGGCCGATGCAATGGCTAAAAAACTGCTGGTGCTGGCCCCTGACACAAGCGGCATCGTGCCCAGGATCACCACCGCATCCTTCCACGGAATTGCCGAGCAGATGTATCAGCTTGAACATGGCGTGCGACCGCGCATTGCGTCGGAAACCGTATTGCGCGAGCGGCTGAGCACCGCTGCTGCCAACCTCAAAGGCTTTTCAGAGCGCTTCCTCATCTCCGAATGGACCAATGTCATCGACGCCTGGGGGCTGACCTCGCTGGACGCCTATGCCACGGTCCCACGCATGGGCCGCAAGAGCAGGCTTGGCCCCAACCAACGCGCCAGCCTGTGGCCCGTGTTCCAGGCCGTGCGTGAGGCGCTGATAGCGGAACGCTACACCACCTGGGCGAATGTATTTACCGGCCTTGCCGACGCATTGGCCCAGCGGCCCGTGAAACCGTTCGACAATGTCATCATCGACGAAGCACAGGATCTCGCCCCGGCCGAGCTGAGGTTTTTCGCGGCTCTGGCGCCTGCACAGGCCGATGGCCTGTTTCTGTCAGGCGACGTGGGCCAGCGGATTTTCCAGCACCCTTATTCATGGGCGAGTATTGGCGTAGACGTGCGAGGGCGGTCGCACACGCTGAAAGTCTGCTACCGTACCTCGCAACAAATAAGGCGTGCCGCTGACAGATTGTTGCCCGTGGTGCTGCGTGACACCGATGGTCTGGAAGACGAGCGGCGGGGGATCGTCTCCGTTTTCGAAGGCCCTGCCCCGGAGGTCAAATCTCTCGCAAGCGCTGACATTGAAGCCGAGACCGTTCGAAAAACCGTTCAAACCTGGCTTGATGAGGGCATTGCGCCTCATGAAATTGGCCTGTTCGTCCGCACCACGCAGCTTGTCGCCCGTGCGCGAGCCGCGATCGCTGGGCTTGCGGGCGTGGACGAAATGGTGACCGTTCCCATGAGCCTGGCGAAAGGGCTCGAGTTCCGGGCCGTTGTTGTTATGGCGTGCGACCAGGGCGTTCTGCCACTCGACGAACGCGTGGCCGATGCCGCCGATGAAGCAGAGTTGGACGATATCTTTGAGACCGAGCGGCGGCTGCTCTATGTCGCCTGCACCAGGGCACGCGAACATATGCTCCTTACGGGGGTGACACCGACATCCGAATACTTAGCCGATTTTATGCCGTAAATGTGGCGTCGTGAGGTGTGGCGAAGTTTATCAAATCTGATCACCCCGCCGCGTTGTCATCAACCTCTCGCAACGAAGCAGCGATATCGGCAATCGACCGGAACAGCACCAGCGTGTCGTCCTTGGACGGCATAAATCCCCGGCGACGCCAGAACGCCGCTGCCTCATCATCAATTGCATTGACCATCAACGCCCGCCCGCCGATCAGCGCGGCACCATTCACGCTGCGGGCCAGCGCATGGTTGAACAAGCCAATGCCAAGCCCATGCCCTGCCCAGGCACTGTCTGTAGCAAGCTGGCCGAGCAGAATGCACGGCATCGGGTTTGGCGGCTGCCCGGTGCGGATCGCTCGCGGCAGGCTGGTGGGCACAATGGCGGTGGGGGCCAGGCCGTAGTAGCCCATCACCCTGCCGCCACATGAACCACCATGACCACTGAGAATCCTTTCTGCTGGTTAGCCAGCGCCCTAGTCTTCAGCCAGTGGTCAAGCGAAGGCTTGCCGCAGGAGAACTGGGATACATCATGCCCGG
Organism: Acidocella sp.; assembly: GCA_029077775.1. Lineage (GTDB taxonomy): Bacteria > Pseudomonadota > Alphaproteobacteria > Acetobacterales > Acetobacteraceae > Acidocella. The sequence continues at coordinate 9,005 of JAQNCU010000086.1, forward strand.
TATGCAGAAGCTCTGGCGCGGAAAGCGGCTGCTCCGCCATCAACGTGTCGCGGAGTCTTTTTCCCACGGTGCCTTGCGGCGAAGCGATGCCACCATCTCCGGCACGGGGGCCGCTGGGGCAGAGACGGCTTGAATGAACGCCTCAAACCCTTCCGGGTGTCAGCTTGGGAACGGGCTGATCGGCGTCCCTCGACGTGTAGATGTCGGTCTCCGGTTCTACGTTCGACCTCCTGCGGTGTAGCGGCATGCGACGATCTCCTTGGCTGATGGAAACGCCTGATCTAGCGGATGGCTGGCGCGTGTTCGCAGTGAATGAAGTAGCACGCCCGTTCAAGTGCATGAGCGCGCTTTTACTGTGCGTTCTGGCGTCGAGGACCACGACGCCGGCTGGCAAAAACAGCGATCGGAGCAGATGCGCGATTGTCCTGCCTAAAGTCCGCTACGGGCCGATTGCTGACAGTCCAGTTTGGAGCGGAAAATTAGGGAAGCGGACATTGTCGTGCAGTGAGTGAATCGGCAGCTGTCGACCAGACGGCGACATTTTGGGGACATATCTACGAACGTCAGCTGCCGGGAAAAGCTGCCATCCGAGTCCATCTGACGCCTGCAGCATGGTTGCACCCAGCGATCGGAAAGCCCCAGTCGACTTCCGGTGAGCGGGCAAAGTCCGCAGACAAGCAAACTGCCAACTGAGGTGGTGAACCGCGCCGGCTTTCCCGGAGGCCATTTGGTTTGAGTCACGCTGCGATGGGCTGCACCTGCAGCGGGGCATAGTAGCGTTCCTCGGCTTCTGCCGGGGG
>JAQNCU010000490.1 GCA_029077775.1 Acidocella sp.
TGGCGGAGATCAGTTTCGCCGTCCCACAAGCGGGCCTGGTCGCCATCCTCGGCGCATCAGGCAGTGGCAAAACCACGTTGCTGCGCCTCATCGCCGGGTTCGAGCGCCCGGATGCAGGCCAGATCGCCCTGAACGGCGAGACCATCGCCAGCCCGGCCATGAGCAAAAAGCCCGAACAGAGGGGCGTCGGCTATGTCTCGCAGGAGGGTGCGCTGTTCCCGCATCTCTGCGTTGCCGACAACATCACCTTCGGCCTGCCCCGCGCCCAGCGCCGCGCCCGCCACCGCGTGGCTGAGCTTTTGCAACTCGTCGATCTTCCCGGCTCATATGCGGATCGCCCGCCGCAATCGTTGTCGGGCGGCGAGCAACAGCGCGTCGCCCTCGCACGCGCGCTCGCCCCGGCACCATCGCTTATCCTGCTCGACGAGCCATTCTCGGCGCTCGACGCGGTTTTGCGGGCGGAGACCCGAAGCGCCGCCGCTGAGGCGCTGCGCCGCGCGGGCACCACCGCCATCCTCGTCACCCACGACCAGGAGGAAGCCCTCTCGATGGGGGCCATGGTCGGCGTGCTGCAAAACGGCCGTCTCGCGCAGATGAGCACGCCTGAATTCCTCTACCGCCACCCGGTAAGCCCAGCCCTCGCCAACTTCGTCGGCGACGCAATATTCACCCCCGGCATGGCGGGTGATGGCGTTGTTCATTGCGCGCTCGGCAGGCTGCGCCTTGCAGCGGATATGCCGTCCGGCACGGTCGAGGTTATGATCAGACCCGAGCAGATCAAAATCCACACCAGCCCCGGCGATGGTGGCGTCCCCGCCATCATCCAGGATGTCGTGTTCTATGGCCATGACGCGGTCATCCGCATGAAAATCGCCTCCCAGAGCGCGGACCCGATCATTTCCGCCCGCATTTTCAGCCACGACCTCCCCCGCCCCGGTGCCGATGTCTGGCTGCACGTTGAAGGCGATGTCGTCACCTTCGCCAACGCGCCACGCACCCTGATACCCTGATACCCTGATACCCTGACCAATGAGGTATTTTCTTATTTGCGCCGATATACGCCCATCAGTTGCGAATGATTTGCATTGACAATGGAGAAAACGATGGTTCCCCGCTTCCTTATTGCGCTTGTGTGGGCGCTCGTGTGGGCGCTCGCCATATCCGCAACAGACGCACACGCCGCGCGGGTGCCACCCGGTTTCCTCGCCGGCATCGCGCATCACCGCCTGTTGACGTCGACGCAGCCTGAAAATGGCGATCAGAACCCCTATGCCATCATCACCGCGCCGGTGAGCGCCGGGAGCATCCAGAAGAACGACGTGTTGGTCGATAATTTCAACAACAACGCCAATCTCCAGGGCACCGGGACCACCATCATCGATTACCGCCCCGCCACCGGTGCCACCACGCTTTTTGCCGCCATTCCGCGTGATCTGCCGGGCTGCCCCGGTGGTGTGGGCCTGAGTACGGCCATGACGATGCTGACATCCGGCTGGGTCATTGTCGGCAGCGCCCCCAGCACCGACGGTACCACCAAAACCCTGGGCGCTGGCTGCCTGATCGTGCTCAGCCCCGCCGGTAAGGTCATGAGTACCATCGCGGGCAGGCTGATCAACGAGCCATGGGGCAATATGGCGCTCGATGATCACGGCACCACGGCCACCTTGTTTGTCAGCAATGCAGGCCCTGGAATCGGCGCGCCCGGCACGCCCGTTCAGCACCATGCCACTATCCTGCGCCTCTCATTATCCATTCCGCCGGGGCATGCGCCCGTTGTCACGGCGCAGACTGTCATCGCTAGCGGCCTGTCCGCGCGGGCCGATGCCGGGGTGTTTCTGATCGGGCCAACCGGCCTTGCGCTGGCCCCGAATGGCGATCTTTACGTCTCGGACGCGATCAGCAACCAGATTCTGTCGATCCCCGACGCCCTTGATCGCGCCGCGGCACCCGCCAGGGCCACCA
>JAQNCU010000491.1 GCA_029077775.1 Acidocella sp.
GATCTGGGGCAAGCCAAACGCATCTGCATCAGCGCCGGGATGACGACGATCTCGGGGGGCGGCGGGGACAGCGAGATGATCGTGGCGCGGCGTGCGCAAGTGCGCCGCCAGATAAGCCTGGCGCCGAACAATATCGACCGGGACAAACTGGAACAGCGTCTGGCGCGGCTTTCAGGCGGCACGGCGATCATTCTGGCGGGCGGGGCGACGCCAGTGGCGCAGAAGCGCCATGCCCAGTTGATCGAGGATGCCTTATCAGCCGCCCGCGCGGCCATTGCCGAGGGCGTGGTGCCCGGCGGGGGCACGGCGCTGGCGCAGATCGCCCCCTCGCTGCTCGGCCAGAACGCCGCCCTGATGAACGGTGCGATGAGCGGTGCGCAATTGCTGCAAAGCGCGCTCTCCGCACCGCTGGAGGCGATTGCCGGCAATGCCGGGCTGGATGGCACGGCGATGGCGGCAAAGGTGTCAAGCGGCACGGCGGGCGTGGGGTTGGATGCCCGGACCGGGGCGTTTATCGCCATGGATGAGGCCGGGATCATCGACCCCGTAAAGGTTACGATCAGCGCCCTGCGCAATGCTGTGTCTGTGGCATCGCTGATCCTGACCACGCATACGCTGATCGCCGATAAGCCCGATTATACGGACCCGACCGCCGGGCCCGCTTTGGGTGGCGGGGCCGAGCTGCTGGGCCGCGCGTGACAGCGCCAGCCTATGGGCAAACAACCGCTCAAAGATGGCAAGACGATGTGGGCGTGGGAGCGTTTTCTCACCGGTGACTCAGACGCCGCCCGGTCGCTCGGGCAGATTGTTGTGCGGTCCTGGCAGCGCAGCCTCAGTTTGGGCGTGAACCCGGCGGCGCGCGCGGCACCGCTGGCGGCGGTGGGCGCGCGGTATCTGGAACTGCGCGCCCGCAACCGCGATTTGATCGCTGCCTCGGCGGATATTTTTATGCGTATCGAGACGGCGCTGGCGGATTCACGCTGCATGATGCTGCTGACCGATCCGTTTGGCATTGTGTTGGAAACCGCCGGTGATCATCGCACCCTGGGTGAGGGCGAGAAGATCCATCTGGTGGCAGGCGGGCATTGGAACGAGGATGCCATGGGTACCAACGGCATCGGCACCGCGCTTGCTACCGGGCAGCCCGCGCAGGTCCATGCCAGCGAGCATTTCTGCGAGGGGATCAAACGCTGGACCTGTGCCGCCGCGCCGATACATGAACCCGGGACGGGGCGAATTTTGGGTATTTTGGATATATCCGGGCCGCCCACCACGTATCAGCGCGGCAACCTGACCCTGGCGGTGGCAACCGCGCGGCAGATTGAAACAGCGCTGGCCGCGTGTGCCGGGCGCGAACAGATGCGGGTGTTGGAGAGCTGCCTGCAAATTATGCCCGCACGCGGCCAGGCGGACATGCTGGCGATTGATCGGCGTGGCGGCGTGGTGTTCAACAATGCGGGGGCGGACATGCTGCGCGGGCTGCCCCGTTTTGGCCACCAGGATACCATCGAGGACTGGTTGGGAAGATTGCCGGAGCGGCTGCGCCGGGACGGGAATTTCGACATGGTGGCGTTCGATGGCCGCATCATCGGCGCGGTGATCGTGCTGCCGCCACGCCAGACAACGCCCGCGATGCCGCCCGATGATGATGATGCGTTTGCCGGGCTGGTCGGGGTGAGCCCGGCCATGCGGGCGATGGTGGCACAGGCGCGCCTGTTGGCCCCCCGGCGGGTGGCGTTGCTGATCCAGGGGGAAACCGGCACGGGCAAGGAAAAGCTGGTGCAGGCGATCCACCAGGCGGCGGGGGCGGCGCAGCCATTGGTAATGTTCAATTGCGGCGCGGTCTCAAAGGAGTTGCTGGCGGCGGAATTATTCGGCCATGTGCGCGGGGCTTTTACCGGGGCGCTGCAGGAGGGCCGGGCCGGGCGGTTTGAACTGGCCGATGGCGGGA
>JAQNCU010000492.1 GCA_029077775.1 Acidocella sp.
AGTATCCCGAGCTTAGCGCGGACGATCAGGAGGCTGTGCGCCAGCATGCTGTTGCCGCTTTGAACCTGACCCAAAAGGCGAAGGAGATTGCCTCCGGCGGAGGCAGCGGTGGCAGCGGCGAGGAAAAGCCCAATACCGCGTTCGTCGATGGCGTCCGGAAATATGCAATGGACGTGCGCGACCTGGACATCGATCTTATCGACCGTATCAATCCGTTCGGCGAAGCTTATGCGATCCTGGCCAAGACAATGAGCGAAGAGAGCCTGAAACAAGTCGCCGCGGCGATCGCCGCCAAGCGCACCAATTTAACGCCCGAAGAGGCGAAAGACCTCGCTTTCCGTGCGGTCAAATTCAAGAAGGAACGTGGACGCCTGCCGTCGATCCATTCACCGGATCCCTGGGAACGGCGGATGGCGGAAGGTGCCGCCGTATTCGTTCGCTTCAAGGATGAGGGCCGCTATGAGTGACCTCGACGACCTGCGCGCCGAACTCGACGAATTTGCCCTGCCGGAAAAGAAGGGCGGTCGCTCCGCGCAAGAAGAGCGCATCATCGCCGGCTTCGAGGACATCCAGCGATTTGTAGAGAAACACGGTCGTCCCCCGCGGCATGGGGAGAGCGGTGACATTTTCGAGCGCCTTTATGCCGTGCGCCTCGACCGCCTGCGGGCGTTAGAGGAATGCCGGGCGCTCCTGTTGCCGCTCGATCATCAGGGGTTGCTGACAGTAATAGAGACTGGGCAGGCTGATCCGGTTGAAGCGATGGACGACGACGAGCTATTGGCGGAATTGTCCGGCGCGACCTCGACGCCGGACATTACCGAGCTTCGCCATGTCCGCAACAGTGCCGAAAAGCGGGCGGCGGAAGAAATCGCCGATCGCCGGAAATGCGAGGATTTCACCCAATTCAAGCCGCTTTTCGAGCAAGTTCAAAGGGAACTCGCAAGCGGCCTGCGCACAACGAGGAAGTTTGTGAAGGATGCGGGCTTTCTAAAAGCCGGGATCAAGGCGGGGCAGTTTTTCATACTAGGTGGCCAGACGGCCTATGTCGCGGAAGTTGGGAAATCGATTAAGGCGCCTAACGGGGAGTCCGATGCAAGACTGAGGGTTATTTACTCAAACGGCACCGAAAGCGATTTGCTTTTGCGTTCTCTTCAACGCGCGCTTTACAAGGATGAAGCAGGCAGGCGGATAACCGAACCGTCCGTAGGTCCGCTGTTCGGTGACCAACCGGCGGACGACGACATCGAGAGCGGGACGATCTACGTCCTAAGAAGCCTGTCAAATCATCCCTTCGTCGCGGAACATCGAAACCTGATACACAAGATCGGCGTGACCGGCGGGAAGGTCGAAACCCGTATTGCCAATGCCGCGCATGATGCAACGTATTTGCTGGCCGAGGTCGAAGTGATTGCGACCTACAAACTAACTGAAATCAACCGTTCCAAGCTGGAGGCCATCTTCCATCGTATATTTGCACCGGCACAGTTGGATTTGACCATTTCCGATCGCTTTGGACATCCAGTGCGCCCGCGGGAATGGTTTCTGGTTCCGTTGAATGTCATCGATGAAGCGGTGCAGTGCATTCGCGACGGCTCGATTACAAAAATGGTCTATGATCCCCAGGCTGCCCGTTTGATGCCTTTGTCCCGTTAGGCGTTAATGAGGGCACCGGGGCAGAAAACCGGGGGCAAGCCATGAGCCCCCGGAAACTTGCCATTGGTTGGTGACCCAAGCTTCAATGAACCGCCGCAACGTCCCAAGAGAGAATTACGCAGCTTTTTATTTGGCTGATAGGTAGGGCGCCCCCCTTACATCCACCCCGGCACCGGCAACCCCTTCTCCCGCAGAAACGGCACGTTGAACAACTTCGACGCATACCGCGCCCCGCCGTCGCACAGGATCGTTACGACCGTGTGGCCTGGCCCGAGCCGCTTGGCCACGCGGATCGCG
>JAQNCU010000493.1 GCA_029077775.1 Acidocella sp.
GTTCGCTCACAATCTTGTCCGCTTCGGCAAACCGACCACGCTTCGCCAGCCAACGGGGGCTCTCGGGCAGCCCGAGGCGCAAGAACCACACGACGACCGCACCGGCGGTGCCAATCAGGACAACCCAGCGCCAGCCATCAAAACCGAACGGGGAGATCGGCACGAGCCGCCAGGATAGCAGAGCGACAAACGGAACCGCGCAAAACGATACCATTTGCTGGACGGCGAAAGCGCGGCCACGAACATGGCGAGGTACCAGCTCCGCAAGGTAGGTATCTATCGTGGTGAATTCGATGCCGATGCCGATCCCGCCCAGAAAGCGCCAAATGTCGAGAGCAAGGCCGGTATGTTGGAATGCCATGATCGCGTTGCAGCCCAAATACCATAGCAGCGCCCAGGTGAACACGGCGCGCCGGCCGAAACGGTCAAGCAGCTGGCTGACCATCAACGTGCCGACCCACAACCCAGCGAAGGTCGCGAAAACGAAAGTGCCAAAACCCGAGAAGGAAAGCACGCTGAGATTAGATAATATGCCGAGGGATTCCGGCTTGAACAATCCGGATTTGATCATCCCCGGGGCGACGTAGCCGATAAAAAACACGTCGTAAAATTCAAACCAGCCGCCTAACGCGATCAGGCAAACCATAATCCAGATTGTTCGTGAGCCTGGCAGACGATCAAGCCGAGCGGCGATGCTGGCCGATGAGCCATCCGGGCCGGTGGTCGTGCCCCAGTCAGTCTGGCCGCTGCCAACCTTTAACGAAGCTGCTTTTGATGCGGGTTCCATTCAAACATTTCCTTATGTAAAATTATTATTTTTCACGTGTTGTATTGGGTTATCGCGTCGGCTTCACGCCGTGGTGGTGGTGCTTGCGTTGAGTACGGATGGATTGACGGCAAAGCGTGGGTCTATCAATTTTCCGTCAAGTACATCCAGAACATGCTGCACCGCCATCAAGCCCACGCGCGTTGCAGCGGCGTGCGTGTTGGCCCCCACATGCGGCGTTGCCACCAGGTTTTGAAGTGGCCAAAGCATGCTGTCAGCCGGTGGCGGCTCAGGTGAAAATGTATCAAGGCCAGCACCGGCAATCGTTCCGTTTGATAGTGCCTCCACCAGGGCAGCCATGTCGATCAGCTCGCCCCGCGCCGTGTTGATAATAAACGTACTGCGCTTCATCAGTGCCAGTTGTGGCGCGCTTATCAACCCGCGCGTTGCCGGTGTCAGCGGGCAGTGCAGGCTTATATAATCGCTTTGCTGCAGCAATATGTTCAAATCGTCCACAAGCGTCAGGCCGGGAATATCAAATTTTGCTGCCTCTTGCTGTGAGAGATGCGGGTCAAACGCAATAAGCCGCATTCGTAGAGGCTGCACCAATGACAGCAAGATGCGCCCGATCATTCCCAGCCCGACGACACCTAATGTCTTGGAGAAAAGTTCTGTCCCGGTGCTTTCCGCCTTATCCCAAAATCCGCGGCGGATTCGGCTGTCCAGATACGGCACAGACCGCGAAACGCTGAACATCAAGGCCAGCGCATGTTCGGCAACTGATTGCGCATTGGCGCCGGCTGCGGTCAAAACCGGAATGCCGCGCCTGGTGGCAGCGCCCACATCAATCGTGTCAACGCCCACGCCGTGCTTCACAATAACTTTCAATTGAGAGGACGCCGCAATCGCGGCTTCCGTCAGGTGGCCCATGCGCACAATCACAGCATCAGCCTGCTTGGCCACAAGCAGGCTGGCCGCCTCTTGCGGCGTGGCGTAGGGCGGCATGGTGATCACGCGCAGATTATGGCTGGCTGCCATCGCCATGGCGGCCTCGTTCAAGGCAGGGCCCGTTACAAGAACCGACCTCATGCACGCCGCCCCCGGCCAAGCGGTGTTATATAGTTGAATTCACACAAAAACTTCACAGCCGAAACCTTCCAGAACCATTTTTTGATCACCGTTG
>JAQNCU010000494.1 GCA_029077775.1 Acidocella sp.
TAATACTGCGGGGCTGGTGGGGCGGCCGCGCGTCAGCAAAGAGTGTTATGCCAAGTGTCATCCTTTACGGCGATTGGTATAACGCGGCGATTATGGCGCGCTGATCACCGGAAGCCAGAGTGCCAGCGCGATGAGGGTGGCGAGCAGCACGGGCGGCGTGATGACAAGGCCGACGCGCATATATTGCCCCCACCCGATGACGATGTCTTTTTTGGCGAGAACATGCAGCCATAGCAAGGTGGCGAGGCTGCCTATCGGGGTGAATTTGGGGCCGAGATCGCAGCCGATGACATTGGCGTAGACCATCGCCGCGCGGGTTGTGGGGGGGATGGTGTGGGTTGCCGCGATGGACAAAGTGCCAACCAGTACGCCGGGCATGTTGTTCATGACCGATGATAATATCGCCGCGGCGAGGCCCGTGCCGATGGTGGCGGGCCAGAGGCCATAGCCCGCCAGCCACTGCAAAGCGGCGGCGAGATATGTGGTGAGACCGGCGCGGCTGAGGCCGTAGACCACGAGATACATGCCAAGCGAGAAGATGACGATCTGCCAGGGTGCGCCGCGCAGGATGTGCCCGGTGTTGAACACCACCCCCCGCCCGCCCGAAGCCCAGCGCCCGGCCAGCGCCAGCAGCAGAACAGCCCCGGCGATGGTGATGGCGGAGACCGGAACACCGCGCGGTGCGGCGATGAAATAGGCAAGGAGCAACAGGCCGAGCAAAGGGAAGGCGGCGGTAAAGACCAGCCTGTCCCGGATGGCGCTTGACGGTGTGGCGAGATTTTCCAACCGATAATGCCCGGGGATGCTGCCTGCGAAGTACAGCGACAAACAAATGAGCGTGGCCGCGAAGGCGCAGGCATCGACCGGGAGCATGACCGAAGCATAACGGTTGAAGGTGATATGGAAGTAATTCGCGCTGACGATGTTGACGAGGTTCGAGATGATCAGCGGCAGGCTGGTGGTGTCCGCCACGAAGCCTGTGGCGATGACAAAAGCCAGCGTCTGGGGCGCGGTGAAATCCAGCCGCAGCAGAATGGCGATGACGATGGGGGTGAGCAGCAACGCGGCCCCGTCATTGGCAAATACCGCGGCGATGAGCGCGCCAAGCAGGATGATGAACGGAAACAGACGCCGCCCTTTGCCGCCGCCCCAGCGCGCGACATACAGCGCCGTCCATTGGAAGAACCCGGCTTCATCGAGCAGCAATGAGATGATGATGAGAGCGACGAAGGTGAAAGTGGCATCCCAGACGATATGCCAGACCACGGGAATATCGTGCCAGGATATGACCCCTGTGAGCAGGGCCAAAGCGGCCCCGGCCAGCGCGCTCCACCCGATGCCGAGCCCGCGCGGCTGCCAGATGACGAGGATGAGCGTGACGAGGAAGATGACGAATGCGAGCATTCAGATCAGCCGTTCACCCGAGGCGCCAATAACCACCTGCCCGTCTTCCTTCGTGAAGGCACCGGATTGCGGATGGGGCAGCAGGCTGAGCACGACCTCGGACGGGCGGCAGAGGCGAACACCGAGGGGCGATACCACCAGCGGGCGGTTGATGAGGATGGGATGGGCCATCATCGCGGCGATCAGCGCATCGTCGGTCAGGGCCGGATTGTCCAGCCCCAACGCAGCGAAGGGCGTACCTGATTCGCGCAACAGGGCGCGCGGCGTGAGACCGGCGCGGGCGATGAGCGATGTCAATTCAGCCCGCGAGGGTGGCGTTTTGAGGTACTCGATGACGCAAGGCTCGATACCGGCGTTGCGGATCATCGCCAGCGTGTTGCGCGAGGTGCCGCAGGCTGGGTTGTGGTAGATGGTGACGCTCTGCTCAGACATTATTTGACTCCGCGAGATTGGGATGAAGCGCCAGGGGTTTGGCCGATTTCGTGCAGCTTGGTGCCCAGTGCCATTTTGTCGATGCTGGCCAGCGGCAGACTCAGG
>JAQNCU010000087.1 GCA_029077775.1 Acidocella sp.
ATCGAGAGCGCCATCAACAAGGCGGTCTGCTGCTCGTCTTCAACCGGGCCGCCACCATAGGCCGCGCGCAGCACTGCGGCACCGGCTGCTAGCGAGGCGCAAGGGTCGAGTGCTTCGTCCACCGTCATGCCCAGCGCAGGCAAATTGCTGCTGTTGATCTGCATTAGCCCCAGATCAACGGAATGCTCCGCGGCCATCCACGCTGCAGCCTCGGTCTCAGCGGCCGAAAGGCTGGGCGGGTCGTCACTGACGCGTGCCGTGTTGTCGTGGAGCATCCAGGGGTGGAAATTGCTTTCGGTGCGGGCGACGGCACTGAGCATCCATTCCGGAACAGAGGGCGCACAACGGTCGGCCAAAGCAGAAAATGTCGCGGTAGATACCGCAGACGCAGAAGCCGCTTGCGCGGGCTGCGAGACAGACACCAACAGGCCGATCAACCCAACAAAGCACCCCACCGACAACGGCGCGCAGCCTGTCAGATTGTCCTGCCACCCGATCATCTATGCCATCAGGACTTGCCGCCCGCCGATCCGGGCGGACAGACGTTGACGCATGGTGGCGCGCACTTCCGGGCTGGCTTCCCAAATCCCTACCTGTATGTCGCCGATCTCCGGGCGCGCCTGGGCCAGTCTCTCCGGGCACCAGCCAATCCGCGCATAAACGCGCGTCATCGGCGTCTCATAGACACCAACGATAAATTCGATGCCGGAGTTCAGGCAAAGCTCGCACAAGCCAATCAACAGCTCGGCGGAGACATTGTTCACATTCCGGGACGTGCCGTCCGCAACCGGTGGCACACAAAATCGCGTGCATTCCCAAATGGTCGGTGCCGCGACATCCACATCATCATCAAAGAAATGTCTGAACTCGCTTTGCAGCATGGTCGGTCCGGTTGTCGCCAGCAGCCGCAAAGAACCCCGCACGCGCTGTTCATCATCAAGAGCCAGCAGATAAACCGGCTCGGCTTGCCGGTCATACCAATCCATCTCGCGGCCGTTCTCAACCGTCACATCCCAGCCCAGACGGTCATAAAATACCGCCGCGCGGGATTGAAACATCTGATCGAACAAAGCCTGCCGCTCGATCCGGTCGGCATTAGTTAAAGTAATGATCATTGCTACTCCGCTTTCCTTCAATGAAATGTCATCATTTTCGTTGGCTGTGCGCCTTGTCAGGGTAAAATCTCACGCGCCTTGCGTGCGCCGATTCGTTTTTAGAAGCGGAGTTTTAGCGGCCGCAAGATTCCGAATTGGAATCTTGACATGCCTTCTGAATCCTTCTTCGATCAGTCATTTTATTTGGGTTGAACGACCATTTTATAGCCAAAACGACGTCGAATACGCCAGTCACAGGGAGTGACCACGCGATATTCCGTTCACAAATTGTGAGGAATTACCAGCCTATCAGCGCATTGTATGACAAGATAGCCGTGCCACCGGCAATGCCGCTACGGGCGCAGAATTTCGAGAGAAATCATTCTAGCAATTGCCTGATGCGTATTGACGCATTCGAGTTTTGTGCAGGCTGAGCTTAAAAACAAACGCACGGCGCGGTCAGATATTTTGAGTCTGGCTCCGGTCTGTTTGGGCGTGCCGCCCTGCGCTGCCAACGCCAGGCACTCGATCTCCCGTCGGGATAGTGCCGGCTTTGGCTTGGCTTCTCGATAGCCCGAAATTTTTACGATCCGATCATGCATATAATGCGCGATCATCTGAAATTCTCTTTTATATGAAATCCGCCGCTCTTCCCACTCAGATGCTGACATATTCGCGGTAATCGTGAATAACGCCCGCTCACCTCCAGCCCCACGAACGGGCCAAGTCATCCCCTGCCGTCCAACAGCAAATCGGTCAGCTTCCGCGAAAAAATCACGGGCGACACGATTGTCACGGTCAAGATGCATCCAGTCCAACGGCAAGAAGCCTTTGGTACCAGACACAACAACCGGATCAATTTTGAAGTAATCGTTGCTTTTATAGCGCTCGACCCATTCCGGCTGATAAGTCAGAACCAAGATCGGGTTGAAAATTTGAGCGGCGGGAAGATAAACCGCGTGATACGCGATATTGGCGAGATGATAGATTTTGCATATACCGACAGCCACACTTTGCATCTCCGCGAGACTATTCGCCGCGCCAATTTGCGCAACGACCTCTTCGTAGCGATCATCGTCACCGGCAATCATTACAAACCTTCCGGTCAAGCAGAGACAACGCAAAATTGCATTACCGCGCCAGGAATGGTTGCGTATATTGAAACATCGGTAATGTTGTAGGAACAAAGCAGAATGCACATCCACCATGAAATCGCTTTGCCTGACACCTGTCATCTTCCCGCAACGGCATGCGCTAGCATTCCTTGGTCTGTTGTAGCCACGTAACCCGCTACCACAACTGGCAGACGAGATTAGAGATCAGGTTTGAGCACAGGAATGAGATGAGGATTGAGCCTGGTTTTGAGATCAGGAATCAGCACAGGAACGAGCATAGGATTGGGCTGAGAAACGAGATCAGCATTTGTCAATCTTCCGATTCGGAAGATTGCGCGCGGAGTTAAAAATAGTGAAACTCGCCGCTGCTATTTTTGAAAGCCCGCCTTCATGCCGCTCAAGCGCTTTCACACCGAGGCCGAGATCGAAACCTTGGCGGACACGCTTCGCCCGCTTTGGCGGCAAGGTGATGTTGTGCGCCCGTGGCTGCGCCAACATTACGGCATGCTTTTGGAACTGGTGCATGGCGACTGGTCCTGGGCAACAATCGCGCGCGCCCTGACTTTGGCTGGCATCACCTACCGCACCGGCAAGCCCTGGGATGCGGACTGGCTGCAAAGTGAGGTCTATCGCGCTCGCCAACCCCTGAAAAGACATCTACGTCAGAACGCACCGCCTCCTGAAAGCCGCACCTCTGCGGTCGCGGTAACACAAGCAGCTATGCCCGCCCTCGTGCAAATGGAAACACCCACGCCTGAAGCTGTGCCGGGAGAGCCACAATTTCAGCCGGCCAGCTTCATTGATTGGGAAGCCGCGCGCACCGAAAACCCCGCCACCGTTCCCGCACCCGCGCCCATCATTCGCCCCCCAGCACCCGCTTATGACGAGGTGATGGCACGCCTGCTGGGTAAGAAACCACCATCATGAACCAGCCTTCCCCACCCGCTATGAGAGGAGTTTGCAATGGCCGCCCAGAAAGACGACACGCCTGAATTGCTGCGCTTTCCACGATCAGCATCCGGATTACCTGCTTCCGCCAATCCTTCTTTCAATTTCGGGCCGGAGGAGGATGCCGGCCCCGAGATGGAATTGATCGGCGCTGACAGCCAGAGGCCAGCCGCATCCACCCCAGCGCCGCTCACCGGCATTGATTTGAGCGGGCGGCATAAAATCATCTTCTGGGTCGGCCGCGGTAAAACCGGCAAAACCACCGGCATACGCTGGCTGGCCGAAAAGACCCTGATGAACGGCACGCCCCTGCTGATGGCGGATCTGGATACCACGAACGATACCTTCTCCCGCTATATCGACAAAGTCGCCCGCCCACCCGAGGCCGCCGATCCCGCTTTGTCTCTCAAGTGGCTGGATAAATTATTACAGCACAGCCTGTCCCAAAAACTCTCGGCCCTGGTCGATCTCGGCGGCGGTGACACCACCTTGCGCCGCCTCGCCATGGAATTGCCCGATCTGGTCGGGCTGTTCGAAGCCCAGGGCTTCGCCGTCGTGTTGTTCCACACCGTTGGGCCGCAAGAGGAGGATTTATCACCACTCGCCACGCTGCACGGGCTGGGCTTCAAGCCAACCGCCACGGCCATCATCCTGAACGAAGCGATGATGGAGATAGGCGAGACGCGCCAGACAGCGTTCGCGCGGATATTGCGCCACAGCGTGGTCCGACGCGCCATCGGCGAGGGCGCGGTGCCAGTATTCATGCCCAAACTGTTTGCCGCCCAAGCCGTGGAAATCCGCCGGCTGAAATTTCATGATGCCGCAACCGGCAAAACCGGGCGTGCCGACACGCCGCTTGGGCCGTTCGACCGCTCCCGGGTCAAGAACTGGCTGACCATGATGGACAGCAATTTTGCAGGAATAAGCACATGGCTGCCATAACCGAGCCGGAAGGCACGCTCGATTTACGCCGGGACAGCGAGATCCTCGGCCAGGAAATCGCCCACATGCAGGCGGAGCTGGAACGCATTATCCAGGTCGCCGGGCTGACCAGCGACCCCACCCTGCCGCTGCTCAAAATTCTGTCCTCATCAACCCGCCTACAATGGCGCTTGCATAACCAAGCCGTACGCTATTTCCACGATGCCAGCGACCGGCTCGACCGCGCCTATCACGAGACCATCAGGAAGACCGACCTCGCCGTCCGCCGGGCCGAGGCGGTACTTCAGACCAAACAGGCCGGCATCGTCGAGCAGCTGGCGCCAAAACTGGCCAGCACGGTGAATTACGCCGTGGCCCAGCACGCCAAAACCATAAAATATAAATCCCTCGGCGTCTGGTCGGCCATCGTACTGGCGCTTGCCGTGGTGCCCTGTATCTTCACCTACGCCGCCGGGCTGAATGACGGCCGCTTCCAAGGCGAAGTTGCCACCCATCTGATCAACGCCGCCATGAAAGCCAGCCCGGCCGAGGCCCTCGCCTGGGGGCAGCTGATGCAAGATAATGACGGCGCCGTTGCCATGGCCGCCTGCCGCAAATCCATGCAGCAGGACGCCAGCGGCCGACATTACTGCTTCATGCCGGTCTGGACCGACCCCATTTCACCAGCAGGGCCCGCACTCGCCGGTCAATAGCTCACCAGATACATAACTTTCCGACATGTAAACCTGACCGCTCTGACGGAAACGGGTTGAAACCGATTGGGCGGGTCTCCGCACCGGTAGCATCGCACCCAGCATTTAGCCCGTTGATCCTCATTACTACATCAAGTCGCTGACAAGCCCATCGCGCAGCCTGCCACATAGAGGCTCCTGTTCTTGACGATTCTCCTCACATCTCGACGAAAATTTTCAAAACTCCGATAATCGCTGGGTGACCCTGCTATCGTCACGAAAGATTTACCGTCCGGGGAGACTAGACGCCCGTGCTTTCTCCCTCTCTGATGGCTCCAGCCATCCCGCAAAAGCTGCCTGATGAAATGATCTATGTCCTTATCCGTGGAGTATTTCATTCGGAGGCTCCCTTCACGGAAAGGAGGTAGCGAGCACAGAATCGGTCTGGATCGAACGAGATGTCCTCAAAAGCCCTGGCCGCCCCGACTTCCGATATCGGTTGGCTATAAATATACCCCTGCCCCACCTCCTGCTGCCCATTCTGAAAAAACCGGCCGCAAGGGTCGACCATCAGATACGAATCACGCATCTCCTGATTGTCCTCCGCGCAGAGAATGGAGGCGAAGTGCTGATGACGTGCGACGAAGCCATTAAATTCCTCGTCCGAGACGGTCAGCGCATCAGACACCATCGGCAACATGCGCAGCACCTTCCACTTGTCAGGGGCAAGACGCGTGATCACGGGGCTTAAATCCTCGGCCGAGTTCAGCTCGTTCACCACCGTGTTGAGCTTGAGCTTGAGCTGCGGATGTGCAGCCCGCGCGGTATCCAGCGCCTCAGCCAGCGTCTCGAGGTCAAGCAGACTACCTTGCCGGTCGGCGCGGCCGATCGCCAGATTTGTCCTGGCAGAGGCGGAATCGATGCTGATCCCCAGCCACTCGAGCTGGGGCGCCAGTGCGGCGACCATCTCAACGGTCAAGCGACTGGCGTTCGTGATCAAAGAAACCTCGAATCCAAGCGCCCGCGCGTGGCTTATAACATCAGGCAGCCTCCGGTGATGCAGAAGCGGTTCGCCACCCGCCAAGTTGAGGCGGGCAGACTTCCATCTCATAATGTTCCAGAGCGGGTTCCCGGCATTGCCGGGCGCGAAGAAGCGGTACAGCTCCGCCAAGAGTGCTTCGGTTTTCTCAGGATCACGGATTAACTCACGGGACGAAGCGGCCTCGTCCCATTTCGCATAGCAGTAGCGGCAAGTATAATTGCATGCTTCCGTGAGATGCCAGTTAATCACCAGTGTTGTATTCGTGTGCATTGGATGAGCTCCAAAAGGTGGAGCTCACACAAAGTGCAATTTTGGATCGGATAATATGAAATCTGCCGTCCCCCCCCTCCCAGGCTCTGGAACGATGGCTAACCGGTGGGGTACAAGAGATTACAGTGTCCTGATGGTTGGCTCAGAGTAAACTGATGACAAAGTAACTGCAGCGAGGCACCATGACGACCTTACCATCGACCGAAGCCATCCTCCTGGAAGTTCTCCAGAGCCTGGGGGGCACCAGCTTTCAGACAAACAAGAAACAAAAGTTCGTGACGGGCGAGGCCAGCCTCGAAAAGCACATCGAAATAGGCCAGGAGGTGGTAACAGCTATTTTTGACGCGTTGGAACTGGATGATGCGGCAAGGGGCAGCGCCGCTCGCAACTTCCAAGCCTTCGCCAACGCCTACAAAGCACTGGAACTCGACACGTGGACGTTTGACGCCGATCACCGTCAGGTGCTTTGGATGCTGCTGGGCTATTTTTACATCCCCGGTCTGGCGCGCCACATAGCTTGGTGGACCACTGACTGCCGCATGGACCGGCATATGCCGGGCGGACGCTTTTGGTACCTTCCCGAACCTAGGGAACGGGGCGGGGAAACCAGCCTGTACCTACCTGTCGCGCAGGTCGTTGATTGGCTGTTGGACCTACTCGGAATACCCCTTGAGAAATTCGCCGACCAGCGTGCGCGTGCGACCGATGAGGGGCACGAAGGTCTTCGGCGTACTCTCTATGGGTGGCGTAAGGACACAACGCCGGAGTTGTCAACGCTCAAAAAATATTTCCCTGACAATGCGAAGCTTGAATTCAAAGGTGCCTTTTTTGTTGCCGAGCAGTCAAAGCCAGAAGAAAAATTCGCCGCCGCACTCGCTTTTGTGGCACGCAAAAAACTCACTGCTAACCTATTGCGCGACGAAATTCCCATGACCGCACCGGGTCGGCTGGAGGCCGTCCTGGGGGGGCAGGCCAGTTTCGAGGAGCAAGAACACTTTGTAAATCTGCTCGCCGATCGCTATGCGGTGCCTTCACCGCACACCATCCGCCAGTATCTGCGTATCGCCCGGGCGGCGCAGGATGGGTACGACCGCCTGCTTGAAGTCCTTTGCCCCGGCGTTGAACCTCTTTGCGCTAATCCATCTAATAACAAGATACTGCAAGTCTTTGGTCTCTATAAATACGTATATAACCTCACCATCGACGCTTGGCGAAACCACAGCGCCGACGGTGAGGGCGCCGAAAATCATTGGTTCGAGGCGCAATTAGCGCCTCAGCTTGCCTGCGGTCCACTGCTTTCAATTATGCCTTCCGTCGGAAAGGACGGCATTTTCATGCTAAGCCAGATCCTGAACACTCATTTTGAGGGAGTAGAGGCAGGTTCCCCACTGGAAGATTTGCTGCCCGTCGATGAAAAGGCTGACCGAGATATTCTGGTGCGCAATCTCAGCCGTAAGGATGCCGTCACGGACGTGTGGACCGCTGCCTTTGAATTAACCAAACGTCTCAAAGCAGGCGGCCCGTGGGCGAAGCTACAAGCTGAGACACGCTTTAGCATTGTCGCAGAGATCGCCTCGAGCGAGGATTTGAGCGAGCGCATTTTGGAGGCATCGGTTGCGCGCCTTCACGAACTTGCTCAGGCGCCCGCTGAGAAGGTTCGGGCCATTATCGCTGAGCTCCACCGGCACCTGAACAACGAACGGCACTTTTGCACGAAGGAAAGTAAAGACCGCGTCCAAGCTCTTTTGGACAAAGCAGCTAATAGCTCCGTCTGCGAGACTTGGAAGGCGATAATTCTTCAATACAAGGCAAAGCACCTGCTGGCACAAAATGACTTTAACGGTGCACTCAAGCGTTTCCGCGAGGCGCGTGAAATATGCAAGGAACGGTGGTTTGGACGGATGCGTGGTGAGATCGCTCGGGACTGTTTTGCCCTCGAACTTGCCGATCGGCGGCTTATCCAAGGCAACCATGAGCCCTATTTCCGTGATATGCTGAGAGGGGACATTTTTCCTCAGGGAGCAATTCCAACAATAGAGGATGCGGCCCGTTACGCCTTCGGTTACTTCTGGGACACCCTTTATAAACCATATCCAGGCATTGAAGCACGGCAGCCGCGGTCTGATGAAGAGACACGGGAGCTCGGAGAGCAATTCCTGAAATTCCTTATCCAAGAAGACCGGGACGGCTTCGTCAAATGGATACAGGCAAACAAAAAGCGCTTGGCCGCGCCCTTTCCGGATGTCGAGGGCAATTCATTTCTCCTTTTTCTCATCAAAAGCCGCACAATGATGGCTCCTGATTTGCAACGAATGCGTCCTGGTTTGCTAAATATCTGGACTGAGTTTTTTGGTCTACTCATACAACATGGACCGTTAGAACAACTGAACTGGCCAGACTTCAAAGCTCAAACTCCCCTAATGCTGATGGCTGAAGAGGGTGAAACCAAACTGGTTCGGTTGCTTTTGATAAGTGGTGCTGACCGAGACAAACAGGATTATAGGGGGCTCAGCGCATTACACGCAGCCGTAAAATCACGCGTATCCAACTGCGTGGATACGTTACTAGGTCATGATTGCCGGACTGATTTTCTAACAGTTGATAAACGTTCCCCCTTGCACACAGCGGTATGGTCCGGCAACTTACACGCCGTGGAGCGTCTTCTTCATTACGCCCCTGAACTCGCTTGGCAGAGAGACGCGTATGAAATGACGCCCCTGGAATTGGCTGAAACTCTGATCGACGAGCCAGAAGCACTTAAGGAACTTTCCGATGAATGCTCTCGGTCAGGAGCAACCTGCGCGACGAAAAAAGAGCTGGAAGAGATTGCTGCTATGTTGGAAAAAGCTCCGCACAAGCGAACTCCCAATCAAGAACAGTGATCGTTTACTGTGAGACGGACAAGGTGGGTTTCTGTGCCAACTTCATGTCGGACATGGCGCAAAATTGGCCGCTCGGCTCTCACGTTCTTGGATGCTTAACGGCAGCCTATGGGTGATTTTTTCTGATCCTAAAGTTTTTGGTGCAGCTTTTTCCAAAAAGCTGCGAAGGAAGCTGTCGAAAAGCCTCGCACCCAAAGTGATACTCCGTAGAAGTCACTGCTCCTTTTTTGCAAGTACGCCCCCGCCCGGCATCACCGGGCGGGGTTCATCGCGGTTCTTACTCGCCGTTTTGCTTGCGGCTGCGGGACCAGATAAGGGTGTAGCCATCGCCGCCTTCATCGTCGAAGAGGTTGGCGTAGATCGGCGCGCTGAAGCTCGGATCATCCAGCTTGACCGAGATATAATCGCGTCCCTCGGCGGAACGTTTGGACCAGCCAGCACCTAGCTCAGCCCGTCCACAGAATATCCGATGGCTGGGCGCGTTGTCATTGCTGCGGTTTGTTTCAGGCACGATGCGTACATTCTTCGTCTGCACGCTCAAGGTCACAATCTCGCCGTGGATTTCATTGCCGGCTTTCTTGAAGGTTCCGATGGTAGCCATGTCAAATCTCCTATGCTGTTTCGAGCCCGCGACCATCGCAGCCTCGATGGCGATCAATTGACCGGGGGCACGATCGGCCTGCACCGTGTTCGGCCGTAGCGCAGCGAAGGATGG
>JAQNCU010000088.1 GCA_029077775.1 Acidocella sp.
TCATGCGCAAATACGATGTGTCGTTCTCACTGGGGGATGGCTTGCGCCCTGGCTCGAACGCCGATGCCAATGACGCTGCGCAATTCGCCGAACTGGAGACCCTGGGTGAACTGACGAAAATCGCCTGGGCCAAAGGCTGCCAAGTGATGATCGAAGGCCCCGGCCATGTGCCGATGAATAAGATCAAAGCCAATATGGATAAGCAACTGGCTACTTGTCACGAGGCGCCATTCTACACACTCGGGCCGCTGACCACGGACATCGCGCCGGGCTACGACCATATCACCTCCGCCATTGGCGCGGCCATGATCGGCTGGTTCGGTACCGCTATGCTCTGCTACGTTACGCCGAAAGAGCATCTCGGCCTGCCTAACCGGGAAGACGTGAAAACCGGCGTTATCACCTACAAGCTCGCGGCCCATGCAGCGGATTTAGCCAAAGGCCATCCCTCAGCCAGATTACGCGACGACGCCATTTCGCGCGCAAGATTTGAATTCCGTTGGGAAGATCAATTCAACCTTGGCCTTGACCCAGATACGGCGCGTAGCTTCCACGACGAAACTCTGCCGAAAGAGGCGCATAAGACAGCGCATTTCTGTTCCATGTGCGGGCCGAAATTCTGCTCTATGAAAATCAGCCATGACATTCGCGAGGAAGCCGACCGTATCGCCGGATTAGAGGCGCAGAAGGCTTTATTTAAGGAGACCGGCAACCAGCTCTACATGCCGATTGCCACAGCCACGCAGGATACGCCGTGATCTAAACCGATGGGAAGTAGGAGACATCAGCGTCGCATAACTCGTAAAACCTCTGACAGTTTACGAGCAGATGAGGGCTTGCGTTTGATACGGAAATCCCGTATAATCATACCCCATGACGGAGGACAGATTCGACCCCGCCAAGGATGCGGCTAACCGCGATAAGCACAAGCTGCCGCTGGCCTTTGGCGACCGGATTTTCGAGGACGACAACCACCTGATTATTCCCTCCATCCGAGAGATCGACGGCGAGGAACGGTTCAAAGTGGTCGGGATCGTCGCCGCGAAGCTGTTCACCGGCGTTTTCGTCTGGCGGGGCGGGTTGCCCCGCTTCATCTCGGTGAGAAGGAGCAATAAGGGTGAAGAACAAGCATATCACGCTGCCTGCTGACCCGGCCGACGCTGAAGATTTCGACGTGACGGCCGAAGCGCTGGACCGGAGCCAGCGCGCCCGCCTGATCCGCAAGACGAGGACCGGGCTTGGCCTGTCTCAGTCTGAGTTCGCCAGCCGCTTCCGGGTTCCGGTTGGCACGCTGCGCGATTGGGAGCAGGCGCGGGCAACCGCCCCGGATTTCGCCATCGCCTATGTGAGGGTAATCGGCCGGCATCCGGACATGGTGGCGAAGGCTGTGGCATAGTTTGCGTTGCCATGGGCGGTTTTGCTGGCGTGCCGCATAAATCCTAAAACCTGCAACAGCTGGAATCGACCCTTCCTGGTTGTAGCGGTCTGACATAGGCTAAGCCGATAGCGGACATCGAACACAAGGCAGCATGGATGTTCGACTCGTTGTACTTTTGGGCTGCTCTGGGTCCGTCGGACCGCTCTATATCGGGCCATGGAAGCGCGGGATTTTCAGGTAGGAGATTCCGTTTGCCTCAGGTTCGGGCAGCCGCCCGCCGCGAATGTTAATCTGCAACGCGTCCCGCAGCAGGCCGGGGAACGTCAGCGTCCGATCACGCTCTTGGCGCTGCCGCACGAATTCTTCCTCGGTCACACCGTCATGGGCATGAGTGTTGTGCTGGCGCTGCTCAGCGACCGTCGACTCCCATCGCGGCGGGCGGCCGCCGGGCTGATAGTCGTGGCCGGTGAAGAGGCGGATTTGGGACGGGAGCGATAGGATTTTGCGGATGCTGCGGTAGAGCGCGCGGGCGTCGCCGCCTGGAAAGTCGGCGCGCCGAACACCTCTTTAAGGTAAGGGGCGGCGGAGAAATGGTCGGCATGCGGATGGGTATCGAGAATCCACTCCACCACCAGCCCATGGTCACGCACGAATGCCGCCATCTGCTCGGCAAACTGGGTGTGGATGCCCCGGCAGGCACGATCGAAGTTGAGAACCGGGTCGATGAGGGCGCAGCGTTTGGTCGCAGGGTCCGCGACCACATAGGCAATGCTGTTGGTCTCCTCGTCGCAGAAGCCGGTCACCACCGGACGAATGTCAGCCATGTTCACCTCCTTGCATGGGCATTTCTCCGCTGGCGCGGGCTGGGTGCCGTTGACCACATGTGTTTTCACGCGCCCCTCGTGTCGTCCGCTGGCAAAGTGCCTTCGGTGGTCAGAGCGAGCGCCGCGTCCCTGCCACAGAACAACTCGTAGAGCAGGCCGATCACGCGCTCCGCTGACTCGCTGCCCAGACGGTAATAGACTGTGCGAGACACACGGCGTGTCTTCACCAGCCCATCCGCGCGCAGCCGAGTCAGGTGCTGCGACAAATGCGGCTGGCGCATCTCCAGCAGCCGCTCCAGCTCGCCGACCGACTTCTCGCCCTCGGCCAGGGAACAAAGGATCAGCAGTCGGTGCTCGTTAGAGAGCGACTTCAGAAATCGTTCCGCCTCGCCCGCCCGCTCGCGCATCTGATCTATATTCATAATTGAATATATGTAAAATATGAATATATCTTCAAGGCGGCATCGCAGAAGGAGAGGCTCACATGGCTCACAGGGTCAGGATCAATGACGGCTTGAGCGTCGATACCGGCCAACCGACTAGGGAGGAACTGGAACACCTGGCCGGAGAGGGGTTCAAGACGGTGGTTAACCTGCGGACGGCGGGCGAGCAAAACCAACCCCTTTCACCGGAAGCCGAAGGAGAGGTCGCCCGCAAAGCAAGCTTGGATTACCTGCACATCCCGGTCGCCAGCACGGACCCACGGCCTGAGCAAGTGGACCAGTTCCGGGCGAAGCTATCCGGGCTGCCGGGGCCGGTGCTTGTTCACTGCGCATCCGGGAAGCGCTCTGGCGCGTTCGCCGTCCTCCAGATTGCCCGTCAGGAAGGGCTGTCGGGGGAGGCTGCGCTCGCAAGGGCGAAGGAACTTGGGTTCGACTGGAAGAGCCCCGCACTTGAGGCTTTTGTCGTGCGTTACCTGGATCAGGGAATGTAGGCACGACGCCTGCGAGGAGTTGGCCCGAAGTAACGAACGGCCCATTATGCCTTTGGTTTCCGGCGATCCGGTGACAGATAGGCTGGATCGACCTCAAACCCTTCACCTGCCAATGCCTTGATAATCAGATAGGTTTTAGTGCAGCCCCGCTCGAAGCAGACACGCGCGAGCTGCTGGTTCAATGCCGGGGGGATATTGATCTGGATTGGTGTCAACTTTTCAGGTTTGGGGTCAGCGATCCGTCGGTAATCTTTCTCGATAGTTGTTCCGACTGGAGCGGGGTTTTCAACGCCGTCCGACCCGCACAATATAAAAAACATTAGGTTCATTGTTCCTTATCGTTTTAGTTATTTGCCGAGCAAGGCATGGGCTTTGGCACGGATTTCGGCAAGTTCATTGTCCGACACCTTCCCTTTCCGTCGCGCGGCCCTTGCGCGCCAGTCGAGTGACTTGACCTGATCGGCCAGCGCGGCGCTTGGCTTGTCCCCCGCCAGAACAACCTCAAATGGGTAGCCTTTGATTTTCGTAGTGAGCGGGCAGCATAACATCAGGCCGATGCGGTTATAGTCGGCGGGAGACAGCACTACGGCAGGCCGGTGACCAGCTTGCTCGTGCCCGGCCTGCGGGGAGAATTGGAGCCAGACAACATCGCCGGCGTCAGGGACATAGGCCATATCAGAGCAATTCCTGACCGACGGCGGGGCCAAAATCGGCTTCCTCATGAACATTCTCCGGGGTGATGCCCGCCAAAAGGGCAACGAGATCGTATTCCCTTGGCTTCACGGGCTCGATGACGATGCGCCCGGTTTCCTCTCGCACGTCAACAGCTTGATCGATTGTCAGACCAGAAGCTGCCAGAACCGATGAGGGGATGCGGACACCAGCGCTATTTCCCCATTTTTTAACGATAACCTGCATAACTGCGCTCCAAAAAAAATTATACAATGTATATACGATCCGGCCAGCGACGTGTAAACAAGGTTTATACATCATTTTGGGTCGTTTTCAGGGACGGGTTGACCACTATGTGCGGATTGGCGGCAATCCGTTCCCCACGCGCGCGGGGATGAACCGCGTCACTTGGTCTGTCGCCGGGGTGGTCCCTGTGTTTTCTGTTCGGCGGGTTTGCCGTCCTGGATTACGGGTGCAACTCGTGAAGCAACCCTTTTACCTCGCGGCGTTCCTGGTTCCGCTGCTATATAGGCTCATGGGCCATGCACCGTTCGACAAATGGAAGTTTTACAAAGCCGTGCGAGCGAATGGGAATTTCACGCCAGACCAAGCCGAGGGGCTGACGGATGCCTTGGCGCAATTCTTACACCCTGCCTACGCGAAAGCCATAAGTGGGGCGCCAGGCGCTACGCCAGCGCGAAGGGGATTAGCCCGGATTCTGGCCGATTGGGCACCCATGATCTGTGGGCTTCTAAGCGGCCTGATCCTGTTCGGCACCTTACTCTCTCTGGCACATCACTAAGCTCGGCCGTGATGCCCCCTCAGTCCATCTCGAACCCAAGATCGCGCTCTGGCTCGGCCTCCCGGCCCCTTTCCGTCTCTGGCCCTACGCCTACCTCACGCCCGGCTTCAGCGGTAATCTCCGCCTCTCGTGCCGCCGCCTGATGCACATCGGCCAGATCAACCGCCTGCCCTTCTATAAAAGTGCGGGCCAACGGCGTCCTATGTTCGCTGATATCCTGGACCATGATCAGACTACCCTGCTGCCAGAGCGCGATATCCGCGCCACGTAGCCGCATGGTGCCAATGAACTGCGCGGCACCCGTATCACCAGGCTCCAGCACTCGATAAAAGCACATATCGCCCGGCTCTGGCCACGCATTCCGGTGCGCCGCGAACATCATGATGGTGCCGGCCCGCTTGTCCGGCGCCGTCCACCCCTCCGCCTCATCAAGCGCCCGGATCCGCTGATCCCGCTCTACCTCCAGCACCGGTTCGGCAAACCTGATCTCCATCCGGTTCGTGACCGACGCCTCCAGCAAACTCGACCGGAACAGTTCATCACTGCCGATCTCAAGCGGCGCACCATTGGCCCGGCGATGCGCCAGATCGAGCGCCAAACGCGCCGCCTCAGGAGAGAGCGTTACCACCGCAACCCCCTCCTTCGTATCCAAAACTGCACCGCCATCCTCCATGCTCCAGGTCCGATCCCCGTTCCGCCCCACTTTGGCTTTCACCCCAAGGGTTGGTCTCGGCTCGACCAGACGCTCAGGCACCCGGATCATCGAGGCCCCAACCCGTTCCTGGCGCCCGTGACGCTCCGCTGTTTGTCGCAAGACGTCGAGCGCAGCACGATCCCCACCCTCCGCTTCGCGGCGCAGCCAGTCCGGCCAACCTGGTGCCGGGCGATGCTCTGTCCGGATCCGCTCCCGCGCCGCCAGACTCTCCCGCCGGTGCCGGTCCAGCAACGTGCGCTGCTCGCGCTTCAGCGCGTCATAGCGGATCCGTGGATCGATCCCGATGGTGACCTTCAGCCGTTTGATCTCGCCGAATTTCGCGGCGTAGTGCGCGGCAATTCTCGCCCGATATGCCCGCTCCGCCGCAATCTCCGCCTCCAGCGCTTCGCCCCGGCCAGCCCGCGCGCCATCCCGCTCAACAACATAACGATCCCACAGGCCAGGATCGCCACGATCCTCCGGCCGCACCGTCCGCTCATAGGTGCTCTCCGGAACAATCACCGCCACTGCTGCGCCCGCCGGCTGATACACACCAAACCGGTCAATCAGCTTCCCAAAACTCCTCGATCGGTCGAGATCGCTCGCCCGCATCATCAGCGCCGGCTCGCCGCGCTTGCCGATCACCAGCCCCGCGCCGCGCGGGCGGATTTCCAGACCATGCCGGGCTGCTGCCATATGCAATGCCGGCCAGCCACCCTGATCATCACGCCCGGCTTCCAGCAGCTCAGGACCGGCCACCCGTTTCACCCAATCGATGAACGGCTCTTCTCCTGTGTGCGCGCGCATCGTCGCCACCGCATCTGGCACCCGTGCCCGCCCAGGCTCCGGCAAACCGTGATTCGTCCGGGTAAGACCATGCTCAACCTCCAGCTCGGCCGCCATCACCGCCAAACGCTCATGATCCCGGAATAGATGTGCGGCTTTGAATGTCTCCGGATGGATGAGATTGATCGCCACATGCAGGTGCAAATGCTCTTTGTCCCCATGCAGCGCCGATATCCGTTGATGCGCAGACAGCCCAAGACCAGTCACCAGCCGATCCTCGATCGCCTCGATCTGTTTCCGCTCGGGCCGCTCCCCCGGTGGAAACGCCACCACCAGGTGATAATTCGCGTCCGCCTTCACCCGCCTGTTCATCGCCTGGGTGGCATCCATCACCTTGATCGCCACCTCCAGATCATCCGCCAGCGCGCAATTCGTGATCCGGATCCATTCCACCCGGTCGCCATGCCGAACCTGGTCACCGAGATACGTACCAAGCACGCGCGCCCCTTGCGAGCCACGTCGGCCATCGGAACCAATCTCAGCGCCGCCACCAGTACCCTCCGCCGTCCATGCCCAATCGCGACCAGCCCCAGCGCCAGCTCGCCCAGCATCCCCCTGCCCCGGCACCATCGCCGCCGTGACATAGCGCGCCAATTGCTGGAACCCGCCCGCCCGCGTCACCTTCGGCGGCACCCGGCGCACAATCATAGCCGCTTCACCGCCTCGCTCAGCCCGGCCAGCCCCTGCCGGATTTCCGCAACAAGCCGCTCCACCGTCAGCGGCGACAGCTCAGAGCCACGCGGTAGCTGGGAGCGGATCACCTCAAGAGGCTCCAGTAACCCGCGCAGCACCGCGCCCTGGCGCTCCAGCGCCACGATCGCCGCCTTCTCCACCTTCGAATTGATCAGCGCATGCACCGCCGCCACCCGTACGTAATCCGTGACGCCAAGACCGGCTGTCTCTGCCCGCGCCTCGATCTGCTCCCATTCGCTTGGTGTGTAACGCACCGCCAGCTGCACGCTTCGGCTCTCCCGCGCTGCCCGCTGGCGTCTCACATGACGAGGACGGCGCCCCATGGAACTTACCGGCAGAGCCGTGCCAGCTTCGGCGGAACCATCGGTCTCGGCCTCGTTGTCGGCATCCATTGGCGTCCCCTCTCCACTCACAAAAACGCGCCGGGCACTCCCGCCGTTTGCGTCGAGCCACAGGCGAGTAAGCACCATCCCGCCCCCTCAAGCGGCACTATAACCACTCGCATTTGCATCGCAAATCCACATCTTGCCTAACTACTTAATAGTAAAAAGAAGGAATGTAGCAGATAAAGTAAGGTTTTAGCATAGGACGATGGAAATCTGGTATAATCTGATAAAATCTGCTTTAGACGGCTAGATTCCGCTAATATCTTGTTGAATCTTGTAAAATCCGATTGTTGCCCGACACTGCCCCGGCTACGATGAAAGTATGTCAGGCACCCAAATTAAAATGCGCGGAATGGCTAGAATGGCCTTTCGGTCAGTGCGGAAGGATGTCGCTGCCGAGATCGAGGCAGGGTCCACCCTCAAATTGAGTTGGCTAAAACACTTTGGCCAGAACTCACCGCAGGCGGTAAGCTATACCCACTTCGCTGGCCTCGTCGCCCGCGAGATCACCGGTAAAGCCGGATCTCGCGGCGGGCGTGCGCCAGGAAAACCTCAACTGGCACGGCATTCGCCGCAAACCGATGCCGCCGCTCCTATCAACACCTCTGAACAGGACGTGAATCATGGAAGCAACCAATATCAACCCCGAAAGTTCACAGACTTCGGAAACCTCGAATCCACACTCGATCGCTGGTACCCGCCAAAGAAACCCAATCAGTTGCCCTAGCCCGTTCCTTCGCCTCAACTAAATCCCAAAACAATCCGCTCATCGAAAAAGCAAGAGCAACCGAGTAGCAACGCAAGCCAACCCGTCGAGCGGCCAAAACGTATTGTCACCCGAGTCCCCGACATCGAACGGCTTGTCTTCGGAGCCAAAGGGCGGCCGAAAGAATAAAGGACCGGATTACGGGCGCAGCCCGTGAATCAGCATCCACGAGAAACCAATGATGACCATCGTTTGAAAGCAGGCGGCGCCAAACATCCATTTGAGCAGGTCGGATTTTGCTTCGCCGATGGCTTGCCTCAATGAAAGGTCGAGTTGGTTGATATCGGATTTCATGACGAGTTCTCTCCAGCCTATCTGGCATCTGGGATCGGCTGATGGGCGGGCTGATGGACTGGATGATCGGGTAGCATCACCAAGGTTGCCAACTGCAACCCGATCATCCATTTCATCACCGTCATATACCGGGTGATCTCTCTCATCTCATCCGCCTCCTCTTCGGTCCGGCGCGCCCGCCCTGCGAAGTTGGAATCCACAACGGCGCGATCATGGTTGATCATGGTCAGCGGGCTGAGTATTTAAGCGACCGACGCAAGCTCATAATCAACGTGCAACACGTCATAGGGGAAGATCACCCCACCGGCCGCCTCCGGCCGCAAAACACCTGCGAGCAACAAAGCCTGAACATCGCCATACACCGCCTTCACATCCCGCCGGACCAGCCGCGCGAGCCCCCTGATCGACATCACCTCTTTCCCCGCCATCGCCTGTAAAAGTTCCTGTCGGCGCGGCGTTAGGGTCCGCCACATCAGATCAAGGTTCGGAAACGTGATGCGTGGCTCCTGCGCCACACCGCGAAATGCGACCGCTAGTCCCCTCCGCGCCTCGTCCAGACTGCCAACGCTGATCGTCACTGTGCGTCTTGCTGTTTCAACCATGCTTCGACACCCTTCCAAAATCGGCCTGTAACTGGTCAAGTCCATAAAATTTATACGGCACCTCCACCGGGCCGATATGTTTGTGGTCCCCCTTCCCGGCTTCATTGTCGTATCAAAGCGCACAAACGCCATTCGATACCACGGCCAACCGGTATTTGAACGGGTGGCCACTTGCCGCCACCGGCTCGGGCACCTGCCACACAACCATTTCGATGAACGCGGTATCGGATAATGGCAGCCGGTAGTCGAAGATCGGAACCGACCTCACCATGTTGTCCACCATACCAACAGATTTGAGCGTTGTCTATCTTGCCAACACCACATTCTTACCCACCCTAAATAGCTGCGCGTGGCGCCTGACCGTGGCATCTCCCGGAACCGCTATCGATAGAAAAACGGACCGGTTTTAAGTCCACGGCACCACGCCATCACGTCCGGCTCATCATCCTTGGCTGGCGCTGCGCAACAGCCGATCCACGGATTGGCATTGTCTCCTGGCCGATCCGCATTCCCCAGATGGTGCGCGACAGATTGAGATCGCCATCGCGGGCTTTCGCACCATCCCGTGAAAATACCCCCGGCACTTCCCCGGAAATATCCCGGCGGCTTGGTGGAAACGATCGCCAGGGCAATCGCGGCATGTTCGCGGCCCATGGCCATACCCGCGCCGCCGGTCGCAGATCAGGCCCAGGCCAGGAATAGCGGTTGGCCTCGCTGACGATAATCCATGGCCGCCCAGGACAACGG
>JAQNCU010000495.1 GCA_029077775.1 Acidocella sp.
TGGCAGATCTGTTCGGCCTCACCCCCCGGCTGCGCGCCATCCCCATCACCGACCCGGAGGAAGTCCACACCGTCGGCCTCGTCATCCCCAACCGGGACCCGCTTGCCCCCATGGCGGAAGCGTTGATCGTCGAGGCCATGCGCGTGCGTTTCACGGTTTGATGTATTTTAATAGTTTTGTGCTATCGCCGCACGAAAGAACACCCTTGTTTACCTGATCAAATCGCCTGATAGACTGGGTTTTTGGAGACTAAAAACGCCGCATGAGCCAGATTTGGGACGAAGCCACAGCCAACCACATTATCGACCGGCACATCGCCGCCGAAGGGCCCGCATTGCCGATCCTGAATGACCTCCAGGCCGAGTTTGGCTGCATATCTGAGCGCGCAATGCGCCTGCTCGCCTCCCGCCTCAACGTCACAAGGGCGGAAATCTACGGTATCGTTACGTTTTATCATGATTATCGCCTGGCCCCGCACGGCCAGCACGTGCTGAAGCTCTGCCGTGCCGAAGCCTGCCAATCCATGGGGGCTGAGGGGTTATCGGCTGCCCTGTTATCTCGCCTTGGCCTGTCCTGGGGAGACACCACCGCCGATGGACGGCTCACGGTGGAACCTGTCTATTGCCTCGGCCTCTGTGCCACGGCACCCAGCGCCCTGCTCGATGGCGAACCGCATGGCCGCCTCGACCACACCGTCCTGCACGCTTTGGCCGGACTCGCGTCATGAAAATCTTCGTCCCGCAGGATGCCGCCGCCATCGCGGTGGGGGCCGATAAAATCGCCGCCGCCATTATGGCTGAGGCCACGCGCCGCAACATCGCAATCACCCTCATCCGCAACGGCTCACGCGGTCTGTTCTGGTTGGAGCCTCTGGTCGAAATCGACTCGCCCGAGGGCCGCCTCGGCTTCGGCCCGCTCACGCTGGCCGATGTGCCGGCGTTATTCGCCCCCACACCCCACCCCAAGGCCCTGGGGTTGGTGGCTTCCCTCCCCTACCTCGCCAAACAACAGCGCCTCACCTTCGCCCGTGCTGGCATCACAGACCCGCTGAACCTCGCTGATTACCAGGCCCATGGCGGCTTTGCCGGGCTGGCCCGCGCGCAGAGCCTCGGCCCGGCGGGCATCTGCGCCGAGGTCAAAGCCTCCGGCCTGCGCGGTCGTGGGGGTGCTGGCTTTCCCACAGGTATAAAATGGGAGACCGTGCGCACCGCTGAAGCCCCGGTCAAATACATTGTCTGCAACGCCGATGAAGGTGATTCCGGCACCTTTGCCGACCGCCTGATCATGGAGGCCGATCCTTTCTGTCTGGTCGAGGGCATGACCATCGCGGGCCTCGCCGTCGGTGCCACGCGCGGTTACATCTATCTGCGCTCGGAATATCCCCACGCCATCGCCAAAATGAACGCCGCCATCGCGATTTCCACCCGCGCCGGGCTGCTCGGGGGGTTCGCGCTTGACGTCCGGGTCGGTGCGGGGGCCTATGTTTGCGGCGAGGAAACCGCCCTGCTGGATAGTCTTGAGGGCAAACGCGGCGTGGTCCGCGCCAAACCGCCCATCCCGGCTCTCTCCGGCCTGTTCGGCAAACCTACCATCGTCAACAACACCATCTCGCTCGCCACCATCCCCTATATCCTCGCCAATGGTGCCGCCGCCTATGCTGATTACGGCATGGGCCGGTCACGCGGCACCATGCCCGTGCAGCTTGCGGGCAACATCAAGCATGGCGGGCTGTTCGAGACCGCGTTCGGCATTACTCTGGGCGAACTGGTCAACGATATCGGCGGTGGTACCGCATCTGGCCGTCCGCTCCGCGCGGTTCAGGCGGGCGGCCCGCTCGGCGCCTATTTCCCGCCCGCTTTGTTTGAAACGCCCTATGATTACGAGGCTTTTACCGCCGTTGACGGGCTGATCGGCCATGGCGGGCTCGT
>JAQNCU010000496.1 GCA_029077775.1 Acidocella sp.
ATCTGGGTGTTCGTGCCCGCGCTCCGCGCACGTCCCTGCGGGACGCATCGACAAAAACCAGCCTGTCTGGATCAAGCGTCGGTTGCGCTTTTTTCCATTCCTCGCGCGCCTTGGCTACGTCTTCCCGGTGTTGCTCGCTGGCGTGCAGCGTTTTTTTATAACTGACGCCATGACGCTGGAAAAATCGGGAAATCGAGCTGTCCGTAGTCTTGAACTGACGTTCGGCCAGAAGCCGGGCCTCAATCTCGGCCAATGTCAGATCGGACTCGTCGGCGACCAAAGCCAACAACCATTCCGCATGGTCGTCCAGCGGCGAAGGTCTTAACTTCTTGCCCGGCTTTTCAGCGAAACTGCCGGTTTCCTCGAAGCGCTGGCGCCATTTGATGGACGAGGAAGCGGAAACCATCAATTGCCGCGCCGCTGCCCTCCGCGCATGCCGCCTTCAACCAACCCAATTACACGCTCACGCAGATCAAAGGAATAGCCTCGCGACATCATGCGTCTCCCGATTCAGAGGGAAGACCAGATTCGCCCATTTCAACGCTAGAGGGAATCCCCCAAATCATCACGATTCACGCTAAACGGGGAGTGCTCTAAAGCCATCGCGTAGCCGCGAAACCGGCGGTGCCGGCCTCGGCCTCGCAATCGCGCGGTCTATAGCGCAAGCGCACGGGGGACAGATCATGCTGACCAACCGGCCAAGCGGCGGCCTGCGCGCCATGATTTCCCTGCCACGATGAATCCCCGCATGACCGGCATTTTGAGAGGCGGCCGAGCACAGCCATCCAATAAAGGATCGTCAGGTTAATGTGGGGGCATGGTCAGGGCCAATGCCCAGTGAAAGCCTAACCCCGCTGGGCGATTTCACGATAAAGTGCCTCGGGGCTGACGCCTATTTCCCCGGCAAGTCTGCGCCATTGGCCCTTGGGCGGCAGCGCGCCATTCCAGACCAGCCATGCGTCCAGTCGGGCCTGCACCGTCTTGAGCGAGAGGATTTCGGCTTGCAGGCGGGCGCGCTGCACCTCATGGGCAAGATGCTGCGCCAGCGCCTGGCAGGCTTGCGGATTGGCGTCAAGGCGGCCACGCAGATCGCTGCGCGCGACCGCAAATGTCACAGCACCATCCGGCGCGCAAGCGTCGCAATGATACGTGTCCGAATAGACCGAAGCTTCCGCCAGCATGGCCCCCGCAGAGGCACGTTGCAAGATCAGCGCCGCGCCATCGCTGCGGTAGCGCAGCAAATGGATCACGCCGCGTCGCACGAAGTGCACCTCGCGCACGGCGTCGCCAAGGCCAAACAAGGTTTGGCCGGCGGAAAATTCGCATTCCCGCCCGGCCAGGCCCTCTATGAGAAAATTTAATGCCATCGACATGATGGCTATCATGCCCGAAAACTTGAACTTGTGGCAAGCAAGCTGCAACCAAGGAGTTTTCCGATGATCCGCACCCTGACCCTTATTGCCATCCTGCTGCCCGCCGCTGCACTGGCGCAGACGGCGGTGCCGCGCCCTGCCGACGTGAAGGGTGGCCCCGCCATGATGATGAATGGCCAGCCGATGACCATGGAGATGTCGCAACCCGGTGCTGTCATGCCCACTCAACCTGGCCAAGGTTCCTTTGCGGCGATTCAGGAGATTGTTGATATTCTCGCGGCCGATCCAAAAACTGACTGGTCGAAGGTCAATATTGCCGCGCTGCGTCAGCATCTGATTGACATGAACGCTGTTACCCTTGATGCTCAGGTCAAGAATGAACCGATTGCGGGTGGTATGCGCTTTGTCGTCACGGGCGCTGGCCCCGTGCGCGATTCTATCCGGCGCATGACTTTTGCTCATGCTGCCACGATGAACGGCGTCGACGGCTGGACATACGCGGCGGCCAAGATCAACGATGGTGCTACTTTGACCGTTCACGTGCCCGC
>JAQNCU010000497.1 GCA_029077775.1 Acidocella sp.
GAACGTCATCACCCCCGGCCGCGCCACCCCGGGCAGTGGCAACACAAACGGGTCTGACCCCGTGGCCAGCAACAACATATCATAATGCGCCGTGCTGCCCTGTGCGCCGGTGACAATGCGCGCCACGCGGTCGATCTCGACCACCTCCTCGCCCACAATCAGCCTGATATCGTTCTGCGCGTACCATTCATGCGTGTTCAAAACGATCTGCGCGAAGCTTTTATCGCCCGCCAGCAGCGGCGACAGCATGATCCGGTCGTAATTCGGCTGGGCCTCGGCGCCAAACACCGTGATCTCGAACATCCCCGGTGCACGCTTGAGGATCTCCTCAACCGTGCGCATTCCCGCCATGCCGTTGCCGATCACCACCAGCCGCTTCCGCAACGTCCCTATTATGTTCATCAAACCAACCCTTCATGAAACAATGTGCAGCGCCCGCTTTGCGATCAGATACGTATGGAACCGGCAATGGCGGGGTCGGCAGGGGCCAGATCAGCCCGCCATTTGCCCTTCACCGCCGTCAGCCCGGCAAAAGCGAGCAAGGCCAGGGCCGCGAAAATCAAAAAACCCATCTGGTACGAGCCGGTAAGCTGCTTGGAAAACCCAAGGCTGGAGGCCAGATAGAATCCGCCAACCCCGCCCGCCATGCCAACAAAACCCGTGACCGTGCCGATCTCCTGACCGAAGCGCAGAGGAATCAACTGAAAGACCGCGCCATCGCCCATCCCGAAGGCCGCCATCACGACCAGGAACACCGCGAGCGCCAGCCAGAATGACGGTATGGCGAAGCTGAGCACCACCAAAGCCGCTGCCGCCAGCAGATAAAGCGCGCCCAGCACTTTGATGCCGCCCAACCGGTCCGCCAGATAGCCGCCAAACGGGCGGATGCTGCCGCCGACAAAGGCGCAGGCCGCCGTCGCGAACCCGGCATGCACCGGTGATAAACCGTATACCCCATGGATATACAGCGTCAGCGCCGCCGCGAGCCCGACGAACCCACCAAAGGTCACGCCGTAGAACCCCATGAAACACCAGGTATCCGGCAGCGACAGCACCTTGAAATATGAAGCAAAAGGCTTGGGGTACATATAGGTCGGCGGGTTTTTCGCAAGCAGCGTGAACACCAGCAGCGTGACCGCCATGATCACTGCGCAGATACCAAACACGTTCGGTACACCGAGCAATTTGGCAAGTTCCGGCGCGAACAGGGCGGTGAACACTGTGCCGATATTGCCCGCCCCGGCGATGCCCATCGCGGTACCCTGATGCGCGGGCGGATACCAGCGTGAGACCAGCGGCAGCGCGATGGCGAAGGACGCCCCACCAATGCCGAGCACGACGCCCAGCGATAACACCGCCTCGTAACTCGGAATGCCAACCAGCCAGATCACCACCAGCCCGACAACCAACATCGCCTGCGTGACAATGGCCACGGCCCGCGCGCCGAACTGGTCGGTCGCGAGACCAAACGGAATGCGCAGCAAGGCCCCGGCGAGCACAGGCACCGCCACCATCAAGCCTTTCTGCGCCGGGTCCAGCGAAAGAATCGCCGCCACCTGCACGCCCAGCGGGCCGAGCAGCACCCAGATCATAAAGCTGATGTCGAAATACAGAAACGCCGCGAATAAAGTGGGCGTATGACCAGATTTTAAAAACGATTTATCGACGGAAAGGGACATGATAACCACACTCCGCAGCCCGGGTGCTCCAAGCTGCCTGCGAACCGCCCTTTGGCCCGCGCGTTGACTTTAGGGGTGTACCCCCCGAAAACTGCCGCCGCCAACGTCATTGTCGGCCGCGACCACAGGCAGAGCCATGCCTTTTGCAACGCAGCAATTTCCATGCCAGCTAAAATCACTTGAAAAACAGGCATTTTCAGAACAAATATTTTAACAACTATGCATAATTAGTATATTTAT
>JAQNCU010000498.1 GCA_029077775.1 Acidocella sp.
TCCGGACGTTCAAATATAGATCAACAATCTGTCGCAGTTCCAGTTTTGCCTCCACCGCAGATACATTCTGCCGCATGGTATGTGAAGCACCCTGATATCCTTAAACAGGACGAACAGCGCTGTGCCGGCGATGCGGCGAGGATGACGCCAGCCGCCTGTCAGAATGTGGCGTCAGCTGATGCACAGCTTGCAGGCGCGGATTATGCGACCGCCGCCGCAGCCTTCAATGCACCGCCGCCGCCGAATTCAAAACCCAAATCTCCGTGAGGTAAGCCATGGCAAGTGCGAGCAACCTCGATCCGTTTTATGTATTCGACCAAACGATACAGCAGCCATTTACAAACGGCATGATGGCCACGGTGAATGCGGCAATGGCGGCGATCCAGGGGCCGTTGACGGCCATCATTGTGCTGTGGATTATTCTCACGGGCATACTCGTCATGCGCGGCGATGTGGGCGTGCGGACGGGAGTTTCACGCATTATATCCGTAAGTTTGGTTGTTGGCTTGCTGATGTCGGCGACGCTCTACAATGAGTATATCGTGTCATTTTTCTCGACAGGTATTCCGAACTGGCTTTCTTCGGCATTCCTGGGTGTAACGGGTGCGCAACCCACCGCGCATCAATTCGATGCAATCTGGAATGAAGCCAACGAATTATTCGTGACGGCAGAGCGGCACCTAAATTTCTATAATGTCCTATATTCGGTTGAACTTGGTCTGTTACAGGATTTTATCGTTTTTCCAATTGGGATTACGTTCCTCATTTACGAGGCAACCAGAATTATGATTGATGTCATTGTCTCAATCGGCCCATTTGTATTGGCGGGATATCTGTTTACAGCGACGAGAGGAATCGCTGACCGCTTCATAGGCAAGCTGATCGGTTTGACGATTCTGACACTGCTCATCGATATCGTCTTGAGCATTATCATCAATGGTGATGCGGCATATTTCAACGTCAGCATGACAAATCTGAGTTTCGCGAATACGGCGGAAACAGTAACTATATGCATTCAATTCTTGGTCTTTCTGACATTGGGTAGTCTGATCTGTGCTTTTCTGCCAGCCGTGGCCAGCTATCTTGGCGGTGGCGTCGCCATCAGTCCGTTGAGTATGGCGTCATCGGCGATGCAGGTAGGGCGTGTGGTGCAATCAGTTCGCGGTGGCAGACGGCCAGTTCCGGGGAGAGCTTAGATGCACGAGGTCATGACTAAAACAGTAAATAATCTGATACACCTCCCTGTTTTGCTCTTTTTGCTTTGGGCGGTTTATCGGAAATTTGTCTCGAAGAGGCCTCTTCCCGCGATATTGGCGGTTCCAGGGCGATTGTTTCGGTTGCTCCTGATCATTATCACCTTCGGCCTCCTCGCGGGCTGCTCCAATCCCGATCCGCTTGCCGTGGCATCGGGGCCGCTCTTCGCGCTGAATGCGGGACATTGGCAGCCGACGCCGCGCGATCTGGTGGCACCGCCCTCCATTGCGAACCGGTAGGGTATGATGGATCATAACTCAGGCGCTTTCCCCCTCGCACCCGCCAGGCTGGATCAGCATTATAAGGAAGTATTGTCCTTCCAGGAAGCGCGGGCGCGCTCAGCAAGGCTGCTTTCGAAAGGTGCATTGGTAGCACTTGCGGTCTCCATGGTGGGCAACGCTGGGCTGGGCTGGGCGGTGGCCTCGATGCTGCCGCTAACCAAATTGGTGCCGGTGTATTTTCTCATCCGGCCTGATGGCACAATCGATGATTCCGTGGCACTCTCGACGTTGCCGGCCTCCACGCATCAGGCGGTAATCCGCGCGGCGCTCTGGCAATATGTGCAGATGCGGGAGGGGTATTCCTATGATACCGCGCGCTATCGCTATGACATTGTCTCCGGCATGTCGGATGCCGCCACCAAAGCCGCTTACCAGGCA
>JAQNCU010000499.1 GCA_029077775.1 Acidocella sp.
GCTTCGCCGGGGCGCGTTCGCTCACCCAGCCGACCAGCTGGTCGCCCTCGAGACTGAACAGCCCATCGAACAGGCCGGGCCCGACGGCCACAGGCGAGCCGATCAGCTCCTCACCATTGCCGAGGATGCGCAGCAGGCGCGGTTCTTCGCTCAACGGCACGGCGATGCGATAGCCGAATGTGGTGCGGCCGAGGCCCAGCGCGGCCAGATCCGGCCGGTGGCGGGAGGCGCGGCCCTTGGCCAGCAACTTGCCCTCCTGATCCGTGACGGTGATGGCGCAGTTGCCGGTATCGGGCACGGAGGTGGCCCAACCGGTCAGGTAGCTGCCTTCCATCGTGTCCACATGTCCTCTGATCGCCATCAAATCTCCGTTCGTCGGACCGTTCCGGTGCCGTCATCAGAACCGGTATTCGGGCTCAGTTTTTGACCATCGGCTCGCCCGGCTCAAGGGGCGGAGATCAGAAAAACACGAAGTCCGTTCGCGCGCGCATCAGGTAACGAAAATG
This sequence comes from Acidocella sp., assembly GCA_029077775.1. GTDB lineage: Bacteria > Pseudomonadota > Alphaproteobacteria > Acetobacterales > Acetobacteraceae > Acidocella. The sequence continues at coordinate 507 of JAQNCU010000499.1, forward strand.
TATGCTGCACTGCAGAATTATAATTTGATTCGCATTTTGAGAAGTGTTTTAATCGTTTCACGAACGCAATACAATTCTAGGTGGTGCTAATGCGCTCTTATGCTTACCTGATGGCTGATACCGGGTCAGCGGGCGGACATTATGTCGAGCTGCGGGAAGAAAAATTATTCGCTCTGATCCGCTCGCTGCTGGAGGCGGTCGAGGTGGACGAGGCTTGGTATCTCGCCACGAATGAGGATGTGGCGCAGGCTGTGAAGGCCGGCGGGCTCGCCTCCGGCAAAGCGCATTATGTCGCCGCCGGTTACTTCGAGAACCGTCTGCCGCGCCCGGTGCTTGTGGATGAGGCCTGGTATCTGGCCGAATATCCCGATGTCGCCGACGCCATCAGCAGCGGGGCGATCCCCTCCGCGACGGTGCATTTCATGCGCTCCGGTTTCGTGGAGGGGCGTTTGCCGCATAAAGGCTGGTCGGTGCTGCGTGATGGCGCCAGTGCCGCCGTGGTGCGCCTGCCCGCCCGCGTCGCCGAACGCGCCTGAGGCGTCCGCTAGGTCGTGTCTGCATTCATCGTAGCCAAATCATGGCGCAAGCGAGATGTACGAAGCCCATGAAGGCTTTGATGGTTTTTTCGCATCTGAGGGCGATTCTGCGGAAGCGTTTGAGTTTATTGAAGAAGCACTCGACCTGATGACGCTCCTTGTAGAGCCTCCAGTCGATTGGGGGGCTTATGGCGCGGCTGGGATTGGGCTTGATCTGAGCGGTTGCGCCGAGATCATTGGCAATGAAAGCGCGTAGGGGATCTGCGTCGTAGGCAGCGTCAGCGATGACATGACCAACGCCCTGCAACCCATCCAGCAGGGCTTCTGCCTGTGGGCAATCGCCGTGATGTCCCGGCGTCGGATGGATGCGCAGCGGCAAGCCAAGTGCATCGACCGCGGCATGGAGCTTGGTCGTCAGTCCGCCGCGTGAACGCCCAATGGCGGCAGCTTCAGCCCCCCTTTTGCCCCTGCCGCATCGGCATGGACTTTCGAGATGGTGCTATCAATCAGGATGTATTCAAAATCCGGCGTATCCGCCAGGGTTTTGAATAGCGCCTCCCAAACGCCCGCATGAGACCAACGCCGGAACCGCGCATGTACCGCCGTCCATTTGCCAAACATCTCCGGCAAATCTCGCCAACGCGCCGCATTGCCAGCCATCCATAAGATCGCATCAACAAAAAGTCGGTTGTCCACCCCGCTTCGGCCAGGGGTGCCAACACGGCCAGGCAAGTGACCCTCAATGCGGTTCCATTGTTCGTCCGTCAGTGTCCGTCTGCTCAAGGCGAGAACCCTCCCCAAGCCTTGAATCAGAAATCACAAACAAAGGGAATCTATGAATGCAGACACAAGCTAGAGTATCAAGCTTTTA